>JAYURK010000149.1:0-10895 GCA_043756235.1 Ferruginibacter sp.
GTGTGATCATTTTTATGTTGGGCACTAAACATTATGCATCAGGTGATATACGTAAACCCATGAATAAAGAAGACATGCCGTTTTCAAAGATCGTTCTTACAATTTTTGTCCCTACGATCATTTTAGGAATTCTTGGCTGGATAATTCCCGGAAATATTTTCGGATCAGATAGTACCGATGCTTTCATTTTTGGCTGTATTCCTGTTATTTATTTTTATGCATCACTTTATTTTAAAGCAGAAGCTTCAGAGAAAAGACCCATTGGTGCACTGCTGGCCATATTTGCTGCCGTTGTTTTATTCTGGGCCGTGTTCAAACAAAATGGCACTGCGCTTACCCTCTGGGCAGATAAATATACCAACAGGGAAGTTAGCGGTACCACTGCAAATGTTTTTAAAACCTTGAAACAGGGAGAAGACCTCTCTTATAAAAAAGATTCTGTGAGTTTATATGATGGCCTTTTCAGGATCCAAAAAAATGAAAATGGCGATGTAATTAAAGAATATAATTATCCGGCTTACTTTAAGAATGTGGCTCCCGAAAAATTGCCTTCCGATGGCGGCAAAGCCACATTATGGTCAACACCAATCAGCCAATCTATAAACCCCGGCTGGGTAATTTTATTAACGCCGCTGGTAGTTGCCTTCTTTGCTTTTTTGCGTAGAAAAAATAAAGAACCATCAACGGCTACAAAAATTGCATTTGGTTTATTTATTTCTGCATTATCGGTATTGGTTATGGTAGCTGCTGTTTATGTAAGCGGTAATGGCGCCGAAAAAGCAAGTGTATGGTGGCTGCTGGGTACCTATGGTGTAATTACCATTGGTGAATTATTATTAAGCCCCATGGGTTTGTCGCTGGTATCAAAACTAAGCCCCGTGCGGTTAACGTCGCTCATGATGGGTGGATGGTTTTTGGCTACTTCTATCGGCAATAAATTATCGGGCATACTTGCCACCATGTGGGATGGTTACGAAAACAAAGCCAATTTTTTTTGGGTAAATTTTGGTTTACTCATGTTAGCCACCTTCATCATTTTTGCCATGCTTAAATGGCTTAACAGAATTATGAAAGAGAAAGGAGTAAAATGATAAGTGTGGGGAGCAGCCTTCTTTTTTTAATGGTTAATTGTTTTTAAATAAAAGTAAAATTACTGCGGCTCAAATTTTTTTCCGGGTGAGTCACCCCCAAAGGGTGACTCACCCGGAAAAAAATTAAATAAAATTCAACGTTTCAAACTTGCCCCCCAATATCATTTTATCATCTGCCCCCAGCCATTTATTTAAAACCGTTGCATATACATTTTTAAAATCAACTTTGTGTTTTAAATCGCCTTCGTTTAAATCAGCCAGGTCGGGCATTGCATTTAATACCCCTTTTTGTTTTAAGCCGCCGCTGATAAAAAACATGTTATTAGCCGTACCATGATCGGTACCACCGCTGGCATTTTGTGTAACACGGCGGCCAAATTCGCTAAAGGTCATCATCAGCACATCATTAAAACGGTTGTTCTTTTTTAAATCGCTTGTAAATGCTTTTACAGCATTGTTCAGTTCGGTAAATAATCTTTTTTGCTGGCCCTCCTGGTTTACATGCGTATCAAAACTGCCCAGGCTAACATAGTAAACTTTGGTGTTAATGTCAGAAAAAATAAGTGATGCAATTGTTTTTAAATCTCTACCTAAACTGGTTGCCGGGTACATTTCGGTAGTGGGATGCACTTTACTTTGCTGGTAAATATAATCGGCACTGCTGATAGTTTCGCTCATGGTTTTGTACAGGTAATCTATTGTTTCTTCTCCTGTTTGATGATTGGCATTCACATCCTTAAAATATTTTCCATTACTGCTGTTAAATAATTTTTTAGGATCTTTAAAAGCAAGGCCTTTGTTGTGTTCGCCTTTTAATGCAAGGCCTAAAACATCATCCAGCTCCATCGCCTGCGTAGGTTTATCGCAACCTTTACACTGTGCATCTAAATAGCGGCCAACCCACCCCGTATTAATGTATTCGTTACTGGCACTGGCGCTGTGCCAAATGTCCATACTTCTAAAATGGCTTCTATCCGGATTGGGATAACCCACACTGTTCATTATTGCCAAATTGCCCTCATCATACAATCCTTTAAAGGCTTCCAGTGCAGGGTTTAATCCTGTATCGTCGTTTACAATTAACGCCTTCTCTTTTGCAATACCAATACCGGGCCTGGCCTTATAATAAATATCGTTGCGTACCGGTATCACGGTATTTAATCCATCATTACCGCCACTGAATTGAATTACCACCACTACTTTATTTCCCGGTGGAACCATCATCGGTTTTTCAAAAGCCTTTAAAAATTTGGGCAGCATAAATGATGCGGTGGCAAGTGAGCCTACTTGTAAAAATTCTTTTCTTTTTATAATCATAAGAACAATTTTAGATTTTAGAATGCAGATTTTAGATTTTTTTAAAATCAGGCACGCTGCAATTTTTTAAATTTTATTTTTTATTTAAGAGATGCATTTCAAATCTGAAATCGTAAATCTCAAATCTACAATCAGCACAGTTGGTATTCCGGTGTGCTCATCAAATTAACGATAGCGCTTTTAGTAAAATTTTCACGGCTTTCGTTATTCAAATATTTTTGCAATACCCCTTCGTTAAGGTGCGCTTTGGTTTGCAATACCGTTGCTGTTATTTGTTGCAACAATTTTTCACGGGGTACTTTTTCAAATATTTTTGCAACCGCCGCCCAATCGGTTACGGCACTGCCGGCTTTGGCTGCGGCCTTCAATTTTCCGGCTCCTGTTTCCATCATACCCATTTGCACATCATCATCGCTTTTTGGTTTAATGTCCATAACATCATTGGCGGTTAAAATTTGGGTCAGGCGCAGGCGCAGCATCAGGCTGCTGCTGTCTATCCAGGTTTTGCCACCGGGCCAGCCGGCAACATTAGGCGGGTAAAATAAAATTTGCCCCAGTGTTTTTTGAAATACCAATTGTGCCTGGTCGTTTTCCATTTCCATTGGTAACAATCTTCTTATGCCGGCCAGTAATTCAACAGGTGATTTTATTTTTGTACCAATATTTTTTTCATCATAAAACCAATCAGCCGTAAAAATATCTTCTGCTAGTTTTTTAATATCATAATCGTTGTTGTAAAAACGGTTGCTCAGCCATTCAATTTTTGCATCATCAACCTTTTCGTTTACAAAGTATTTATACATTTTTTTGGTGATGAATTTTGCAGTTTGTTTTTGCTCCAGTAGAATATTTAAAACATCATCGCCATTAAAATTTCCGGTTTTACCCAAAAAAGTTTTAAGGCCCGTATCATGCTGATTTTTTCTAAACTCAAACTCACCGCTTAAATTATATCCCCAGCCGGTAAAAGCCCGTGCCGCTTCTTTAATATCATTTTCGGTATAATTGCCCCGGCCCATTGTAAATAATTCCATTACTTCACGGGCAAAATTTTCGTTGGGTTTTCTCTTTTTATTTTGCTGGTTATTTAAAAATTGCAGCATCGAGGGGCTTTTACTTACAGCAAATAAAAGATCTTTAAAATTACCCAAAGCATTTTCTCTAACTGTATGTAACAGCTCCTGCTGAAAAAAGCTGTTGATTACCCTGCAGGCAAAATGGCCATGCCAAAACAAACTCATCTTTTCACGCAACTGTGCTTCGCTGTTGATCATTTCATCTAACCAGCGGATGTTTAAATTTTTAAGATCGTCACGGGATTGCTCCCTTCTTCTTTTCTGTTGTTCTTTTCTTGTTTCAGGATTTTCCATCTTAGCTGCATCCATTATTCCCTTGTATAATCCATCTGCAAGGTTTTGTGCTACTTCAATTTTATCGGGTTTTTTTATTGAAGTTTTTACCAGCAATTGCCAAAGTTGTTTTGAAGAAATGGTATCAAGGTCTGCAGCATTTTCAGCCATGGGGCCAAACCCGGCACGCCACAATAAATGTTGATTTTTTAATCGATTGGAAACTGCCATAAAAATATTGTAAGATTAAGTTGCTTAAGAATAACGATGCATTGACCGGGTTAATTATCAAAGGTTTAAATTTTTATCATTAATTTTTGTTAACAGCCTTTTTATTTTAAATAGAAAAAAATTATCCAGAAAATTAAACAGCTGTTTTAATATCGGTTTGTTTTTATTAATTTGGCAAAGCAATACATTACTATGAACGTAAAAGCATTTAAATATTTATCCCCCGCCCTGATGTATATGATGGCCTGGCTGGCCTTTACACAAACCGGCTGGCTTACCTGGAGCCCCATGATTTATGCCTGGATTTTACTACCACTGGCAGAATTATTTATAAGCCCCGATGAAAAAAATATGAATGCAGCAGAAGAAGAGCTGGCAAAAAACAACAGGCTTTACGATTACATGCTTTACCTGGTGGTAGTGTTGCAATTTATTGCTTTGTATAAATTTTTATCGGTGATAACTGAATTTAATATTACCTGGTGGGAAATAACCGGCCGTGTTTTTACAATGGGTTTACTCTGCGGCACATTTGGTATTAATGTTGGGCACGAGCTGGGGCACAGGGTAAACAAAATGGAACAATTTTTAGCAAAGGCTTTATTACTGACATCGCTTTACATGCATTTTTTTATTGAGCATAATAAAGGGCATCATAAAAATGTGGCCACCCCCCTAGACCCAAGCAGTGCCCGTTTAAACGAACCGCTGTATACTTTTTATTTTAGAACTATATTTTTCTCTTACCTGTCTGCCTGGAAAATAAGTAATGATGAAATGCGAAAAAAAGGTTTATCTCTTTTAAACATACAAAACGAAATGCTGCAGGTGCATTTAATTCAAATAATTTTTATTGTTTTGATATTTTGGCTTTTTGGTAGCACTGCCACATTTTATTTTTTAGGTGCTGCGGCAATTGGTATTGCACTTTTAGAAACCGTAAATTATATTGAACATTATGGGTTGCAGCGAAAAGAAACTGCAGCAGGAAAATACGAAAGGGCCATGCCACAACACAGCTGGAACAGCAATCATATTTTTGGAAGATTAATGTTGTTTGAATTAAGCCGCCATAGCGATCATCATTACCTGGCCAGCAGAAAATATCAAATATTACAGCATCATAATGATGCGCCACAATTACCAACCGGTTATCCGGGCAGCATGATTTTAGCATTGCTTCCTCCGCTGTGGTTTTATGTAATGAACCCGAAAATAAAAAAAATAGAAAATAGCAGCAGTTAAATTATTTTTTGGCATTTGCTTTTACATAAGCCAGCACTGTTTCTTTTTCGCCATCACTTAATTGCGCTTTTGGTGCCATTACCTGCATAATACTTATCCATCTGTCGGCTGTATAATCTGTAGTAACTTTTAAGCCGTGGCACTTGCCGCATTTTACATTAAATGTAGCTTGACCAAGCATTTCTGGAGATGACGTACCCGATCTTTCTGTTGGAGACCTTGTTCCCGTTGGTGTAGCAGGCACTGATGGTACCGTAGCCGGAGCAATGGGTGATGCAACTGGTGTAACCGGCGCAGTTGCAACTGGTGCACTGTTGCCAAATTTGGGAGACATATCAGGTGCCGCACTAACCGTTCCGGAATTAGATGATCCGGTGTTTGAAGATGTTTGAGGCGATATTTTTTTTGCACATCCCCAAACAAAAACACTTATTGCAATAACGGTAAATAATCTTTTCATAATACATTTTAAGGTATCATAAATATAAGTGCTTTAGATAAAACTATGCACTAACTCCTTCAGTTTTTTGTTAATGAATTGTTGCCTCACCAAAATAATGATGCAGTACTGCCGGTAAATTAATGTGGTTTTCTGTTTGGTTGTTTTCTAACAGGCAGGCCATAATACGTGGTAATGCCAAAGAAGATCCGTTTAAAGAATGTACCAACTGGGTTTTATTATTGTCATCTTTAAACCTAATTTTCATCCGGTTGGCCTGAAAGGTTTCAAAGTTACTTACCGAACTTACCTCCAGCCATTTTTGTTGTGCCGCACTGTACACTTCAAAATCGTAAGTGAGTGCGCTGGCAAAACTCATATCGCCGCCGCATAAATTTAAAATGCGGTAAGGCAGTTGCAAACTTTGCAATAATTTTTCAATGTGTGCTACCATCTCTTCATGTGCCTGGTAACTTTTTTCAGGATGCACCAGTTGTACAATTTCTACTTTATCAAATTGATGCACCCTGTTCAATCCTCTAACATCACTTCCAAAACTTCCGGCCTCTCTTCTAAAGCAGGGTGTGTAAGCCGTCATCTTAATGGGCAGCTCATTTTCTTTTACAATTTCATCACGGTAAATATTGGTAACAGGTACTTCGGCTGTAGGTATTAAATAAAAACCGTCGGCGGTTACATGGTACATCTGGCCTTCCTTATCGGGCAACTGCCCGGTGCCGTAAGCGCTGGCTTCATTTACCATCAGCGGCGGCAAATATTCTGTATACCCCGCAGCAGTATTATAATCTAAAAAATATTGTATTAAAGCCCTTTGCAGTTTGGCGCCTTTGCCTTTGTATAATGGAAAGCCGCTGCCGGTAATTTTTGCACCGGTTTCAAAGTCTACTAAATCATATTTTTTTATTAAATCCCAGTGCGGTACTGCAGTTGCTGCAAGGGTTGGTTTTTCGCCGCCTTCTTTTACTACTTCATTCTCTTCGGGAGATTTACCTATTGGCACAGTGGCATGGGGTAGATTGGGCAACACCACTATAGTATCATGCAGTAATTTTTCGGCATCAACTAATTGTTGCGCCAATGTTTGTAAAGATGCTTTGTACTGCGCCACTTCCAGCTTTTTATTTTCTGCTCCTTCCTGCTGCCCTTTACCCATCAGCATACCAATTTCTTTACTGGCAGTATTTATGGCAGCCTGTATACTTTCGCTGTCTACTTTTAATTTGCGTACCTGTTCATCCAGCGTCACCACTTTATCCACCATTGATAAATCGCCAAAGTTTTTTACACGTAATCTTTCTTTTACCAAAGCAGTATTTTGGCGGATAAATCCAATTTGTAACATGGTATTTTTTTGCGGCAAAGTTAAGGATATAGCAAGATGTATTTGCGGTATAACTGATTTAATTTTTATCCCGCAAAATATTCACTAAAAATAATACTTGTCGGAATCTATAAAAAAACAACACATTCCGACAAGTATAAACTATTTACAGAGCGGTGCATTACCCCTGAATTTATAAAAAAAATAATGCCCCGCAAAGATACTTATCGGAATGTGCTATATTTGGTGAGATTCCGACAAGTATAAAATTTAAAAAATGGCAATACTAACAGGCAGAGCAGAAGAAAAAGAAATTTTATTAACCGCCCTGGCTTCGCCTGTATCCGAAATGGTAGCGGTGTTAGGAAGAAGGCGGGTAGGAAAAACCTTTTTAATAAAACAGGTTTATCAACAGTTAGATTTTGAATTTACAGGTGTTTTAAATGCTACGGCAGGTGAACAGCTTGAAAACTTTACCCATAAATTAATAGAGTATGGCGCTAATAAAAAAAACATAATACAACCTGCAGGCTGGTTACAGGCATTTAACCTGTTGAAACAATTATTAAAAGCAAAAAAAACTAAAAGAAAAAAAATAATTTTTATAGATGAACTGCCGTGGCTGGATACACCCAAAGCCAGATTTATGGAAGCGTTGGGATATTTTTGGAACGACTATGCCGTAAATAATAATATTGTAATTGTTATATGCGGATCGGCAGCCAGCTGGATGATACGAAAAGTAGTGCACAACAAAGGCGGGCTGCACAACCGCATTACAAAATTGATAGCATTAAAACCTTTTACCCTGCAGGAAACCGAACAGTTTTTAAAAACCAATAAAATTGTATTAAGCCGTTATGAAATTGCACAATTGTACATGATAATGGGCGGCGTTCCTTATTACCTTAACGAAATAAAAAAAGGGGCAAGTGTGGCACAAAACATCGACCGCATCTGTTTTCAAAAAAACGGTTTACTTAATAATGAGTTTGAAAAATTATTTACTTCGCTTTTTACCAATGCCCAAAACCATATCACCATTGTAAAAGCACTGGCAGGCAAATGGAAAGGATTAACCCGAAAAGATATTGTGGACATTACAAAACTTACTGATGGTGGCAATATTTCAAAAGTATTAGAAGAGCTGGAAATGTCTTCTTTTATTTCCACCACACATCCTTTTGGAAAAACAAAAAAAGATAAAATTTTCCGGTTGTCGGACCCCTATTCGCTTTTTTATCTTCATTTTATTGCAGCACAAAAAAAAGCCGTTAAAGGCGTTTTTTTAAATATTTCTAAAATGGCCAGATGGCACAGCTGGTGCGGATATGCATTTGAAAATATTTGTATTGCCCATTTAGATAAAATAATAAATGCATTAGGCGTAGCGGCAATTTATACCGAAACCGCAGGCTACATACAAAAAGGCAACAGCGAAAATCAGGGCGTACAAATAGATATGTTAATTGACAGAGCCGACCGTGTAATAAATATTTGCGAAATAAAATTTTACGATGCCCCGTTTACTATTACTAAAGATTATGCCGCCAAACTGCGGCTGGCCATTGCAAAATTTAGAACGGCCACTAAAACCCGTAAAAGTCTTTTTTTAACCATGATAACTACTTACGGACTGGAAAAAAATATTTACTCCGGCGAGCTGGTACAAAATGAAATTACTTTAGATAACTTATTTTTATAAAAACCTAAAATTGGTCATATACATTTAATAAAAAAACTAAAACAGTACATTTGCACCATGCAGCATATTAAAGACGATTTGCAGGTACGGTGGCTGAAGCTTCGCATTAAACTTAAAGAACGCTTTGGCATTAAGCCCGATATGGACGGGATTCTTTTTTTAATAGGCATTCAGGAACTGGGCAGCGGCAAACAGGAATTTACCAAAGAACAAAAACAAGATTTAATGCACATTGCAGTTTGTACCATTTTATCGGCCAGCGGCTACTATGTTTTATCGGGCCACGATGAAGATAACTGGCCGCATTTTGACCAGCTAAAACCGCTGCCCGGATTTATAATGATTGAACAGGAAAATTTTTTAAAAGACCACGTGTTGCTCTATTTTCAAAAACAAAAATTTATTGACTGATTATTTTTATGAAAAAAATTAAAATTGTTTTCGCCCTTTTATTTTCTGCGTTAATTGTATTTAATGCTACTGCGCAGGTTAAAAAAGCACCAGTAAAAAAGAAACCTGTTACTGTAAAAAAAGTGGTGCCGGCAAAACCACTTGCTGCAAAAAAACTACCTGTTACAAAAAAATTACCCGGCACCCGGATAAAAATCACTACCGACAGTGGCGTTATTGTAGTAAGGTTGTATGATAAAACGCCTTTACATCGCGATAATTTTATTAAGCTGGTAAGCGAACATTTTTACGACAGCCTTTTATTTCACCGGGTGATACAAAATTTTATGATACAGGGTGGCGATCCGCAAAGTAAAAAACCCGTGGCAGATATGCCATTGGGCAGCGGCGATGTTGGCTATACAATACCCGCCGAATTTGATACGGCACTTTACCATAAAAAAGGTGCACTGGCTGCTGCCCGAAGGGGTGATGATGTAAACCCAAAAAAAGAAAGCAGCGGCTGCCAGTTTTATATTGTGCAGGGTAAAAAATGGACAGACGAAGAAATAAACATAATGGAAATGCAGAGCGGTAAAAAATATAGCCCTGCAAAAAGAAAAATGTATAAAACTGTTGGGGGCACACCGTTTTTAGATATGGGCTACACTGTTTTTGGCGAAGTAGAAAGTGGAATGAACGTTATTGATAAAATTGCAGGTGTGGAAAAAGACGGCGCCAACAGACCGCTGGCAGACGTAAGAATGAGTATGGAACTGGTTAGATAGAAGTTTAGAGGTTTAGAAGTTTAGGGTTTGTAACCGAAAAACTTTATTTTGCACCCTGATTTAATTTTTTTAAAAAATAACTGATACAATATGAATTTTCCAGCAAACCTGCACTATACCAAAGACCACGAATGGATTTCGATGGAAGGCGATATTGCCACCATTGGCATTACCGAATTTGCCCAGGGCGAACTGGGAGATATTGTTTATGTTGATATTAGCAGTAAAGGAAAAAGTTTTGCTGCCGAAGAAGTGTTTGGCACTGTAGAAGCAGTAAAAACTGTAAGCGATTTGTTTTTACCCGTTAGCGGCACAGTAACAGAAGTAAACGCCGCTTTAGAAGCGCAACCAGAACTGGTAAACAGCGATCCTTATGGAGCCGGATGGATGATAAAAATGAAAGTAGATAATATTGCAAACGTAGAAGCGTTAATGGATGCAGCAGCTTACCAATCATTGGTAGCTTAATTACAACAATGGCAGCACATAATAATTCTATTTTTAAACAGATCGGCTTCAAAAAATTTATTCCAGGCATTGCCTGGTTTTTTCTTGTATTGGTTTTAATAATTACCCCGGGCTACGGCCTGCCTAAAGTAGATAAATGGCTTATAAAAATTAGTTACGATAAGTTAATACATGTGGGCATTTTTGCAGTATTGGCTTTTTTATTTATGTATCCTGTAGTAAAATCTGTATTACCTGCCACTCAAAAATGGCATTACTGTATTAAAATTGCCATTGCCACCGCAGTTTGGGGGCTTGCCACCGAATTGATTCAAAAATTTTTTATACCAAGCCGCAGTTTTGACCTTACCGATTTATTGGGCGATGCCATTGGAGGACTCGTGGCATTGATTTTTTGTAAGATATATTTTTTAAAAGCTGCATAAAGCCTACCAGCTTGTTTGCCAGCCATAACTTTGTATATTTGTACTATGCTAAATGTAGATGAAATGGAATACAACACGGGTCGTAACCATCTTATTATGAAAGAA
>JAYURK010000150.1:0-3783 GCA_043756235.1 Ferruginibacter sp.
AACAATAATTATATCCCCGAATTTTATGCCGCTGTAAAATTGCATAAAGCTAAAACACCTGTTGATGCCGAAGTATATAAAATTACTGAGCACGGCATTTACCTTAATATTATTGCAGATAAAATTCAGGCAAAAATTTCGCTAACCAAAAATAAAGATGCCACTATTATAACAGAAGGGCTGAAAGTGGGAGACAAAATGAAAGTAATGATTACTTATTTAAGTCCGCAAAAAATAATTGTGGAGCTGGTACCTTCTGTAAGTTAATTATAATAAGGGCTTATCATTATATACACTACCACACCCGTTACTGCTACATAAAACCAAACCGGCCATGTAAACCGGGTTAATTTTTTATGCTGGTCGTATTCCCCAATTAAAGCACGGTAGGCTGTAAATAAAATAAAGGGTAATATAATTGCAGCCAGCGGAATATGTGTAAGTAAAATAAAATAATACAGCAGTCTTATATTTCCTGCAGCGTTTTTTTCTTCATCACTTACAATACCATCGTGATTTATATCGCCAAACTTAGTATCGCCGGCCAGCAGGTGATGGCTGATGTAAGACAATAAAAATAACACCGATAACATCATTGCCATCAGCATTATTTTTTTATGCACTGCATATTTTTTTTGTTTTATGGTAACCAGGCCGGCTAAAAGCAATAGCGCCACAATGGAATTAATAACTGCATTTGCTTTTGCAAATACATGCACATCAAATCCCAGGTTTACATTTAGCTTTACCTGGCTCAACAACACTACAGCGGCAAATACCACAAACGACACCGTGTAAATTAACCAGTTTGCTTTTTTATCATTTTTTTGTAGTGAGGGCTGTAACATAAACTTATCGCTGTTGGTTTCTTTTTTTATTGAGTATAATGGTTATAATAAATACTATGCCGATTGCTATAAAAATCAAAGGCAGTATTGGAATAAATCGTCTGAAAACGGATGGAGATCGTTTATCTTTTTCCAGCATTAGCAGCGGGATATCTCGTACTAATTTTGCAAGTTTAACCGTATCAAAGCCATTGTAAAAACCTCTTACAATCCGGTTACTGTCTAACAAAAAAAAGTTTTCTGTATGAATAAATGCGGTGTCTACACCCGGGTCGGCAACGCTGGCTTTAATTTCGTTGAGTGCAAAATCATAAATTTCTTTTTTATCGCCGGTAACTACCCACCAGGTATCATGATTGATATTGTAACGATCGGCAAATTTTCTTAACTGTGGTACACTATCATGTTGCGGGTCTATACTAATGGAAATAAACTGAACAATGCTGTCGTTTTTTAAAAAAGAATCCTGCAACCTTTTCATATTTTTTGTGAGGCCCGGGCAAATGGTTGGGCAACGTGTAAAAAAGAAATTAAGCACAATAATTTTTCCATGTAAATCATCAAGGCTTACTTTATTACCCAGCTGGTTAGTAAACTGCATGTTTTTTACTTTGTGCCAAATGGTATCCGTAACTGTTTTACCATTTTTTTCTTTTACCACTACACTATCGGGTAAATAATATTTGCCCGGCATATGTACCGCTTCTTTACTATAATATTTTACCAGCAAATACCCGGCAAGCGGCATCAGTATAGCCAGCATTAATGCAAGCAGGGCGTTTTTGTTCATGTATATATTTTTATCAGCTGCAAATTTACATTAACCAAATTCAAAAGCAATATTTACTACAGGTATAAATTGATATTTTGTAAGTGAGTTTGCAAATATCAAACAGGTAAGTGCCTGTTTTTTTAAAACAAAAAAGCCACCGCTTTGTGCGATGGCTGTAAATATTTTTTTAAAATTATTCTTTAGATCCCTTTTCAATGGCTGCAGGTTTTTGTACCTGTTCGCTTCTGTCCGGGTGGCTGCCGCCATCGGTATTGCGTAAATTTTTCCAGCTGTTACCATCCCATAAAAAGGCAATGATAAACCAGATGAACAAACATAAAGGCACTACAATGGTCATAATCATATTTCTTATTTCATCGCCTAAATGCATAAAAATAGATACAATATAATATGCTTTTGCAAGCGTTAATATACATACCATCCCTTTAAACATAAGAATGAATGTAGGATTAGGATTTTCTCCTTTATTCATGTTGTATATTATCAGTCCAATTACCAGCTCCACAATTGTTATGGCCGATAATAACCAGAATGTTCTCCATATTTTTTTAGTACCACCAGTATGCTGCGGATGAAAAGTTATTTCCGGTGATGTTGTGTGTTCGCTCATTTTAATAACATTAATTTAAAAAAATATTTTAATTGTGTTGTGCATACATTCGATGCCTCAAAAAACAATACTGCTCTGCGAATGTAACAACTGCTGCTACATAAGATAAAAACAAAGGAATACAAACACCCAAACTAAATCTACAAAGTGCCAGTACAATCCTGCTTTTTCAATCATTTCATAATGGCCACGCTGATCAAAATGCCCCAGCTTGGTTTTTATGTACATTACCACATTAATTACCACGCCGCTAAATACGTGAAAGCCGTGAAAGCCGGTAATTCCAAAGAAATAACTTCCAAATGCCGGACGGCCAACATTGCTTACTTCAATATTTGCTGCCTGTATGGTGTTAATTAATTCTGCATGCGATAATGGTGTTGCACTATGATTTGCACCGGTTTCTGCGCCATGATGTAAGGTAGATGCAATAGCCGCCAATTGATCATGCGGTGTTTTTTGCAATGCAGCCAGCATCGCATCGTGTGTTACAGGTGAACCCCACGGGTTTGTTTTAACTGTTGTAGGCAAAACAGAAAGTGTGCCGTCTTTTAATAAAGCAATATTTTCACCGGTTAATAAATGCGTCCACTCCCATGCCTGGCAACCCAAAAATGCAAGGCCTCCAATTATAGTAAGTATCATGTATTTTTCAACGCCTTTCCTGTTCATGTTATGGCCTTCATGTACAGCTAATACCATGGTAACCGAACTAAAGATCAAAATAAAAGTCATCAAACTCACAAATGCCAAAGGCAAATTCATGTGGCCTGCCAGCGGAAAAGAATTAAATACACGGTTAGGATCGGCCCAGTCGTTTACACTAAATCGTATGGTGCCATAGCTTATCAAAAATGCGCCAAATGTAAAGGCATCACTCATTAAAAAGTACCACATCATCACTTTACCATAGCTGGCGTTAAACGGGCTTCGTCCGCCGTTCCACCACTTGGTATTTGTTGGTATTGCTGTTGTTGACATTTATATAACTTTTATGTTCCTGTTAATTTTTTAAAATTCTGCAATTGCTTCAATGTTTACTTTATCATCCATAAAAAAAACAATAAATAAATCCATAGTACATCTACAAAGTGCCAGTACGTACTGGTAACTTCTACCGGTACAATATTATAAATTCTTGTTTTTACACTAAAAGCTTTTGCATACAATACTATTAAAGCAATTATTCCACCAATAACATGCAATGCATGCAAGCCAACAATTACGTATAAAAAAGAGAACGATACATTTTTTTGTAAGGTTACTCCAATACTCCATAATTGCCTGAAGCCAATTATCTGCAACACAATAAAAAGTACACCCAGTATAATTGTTGCCGTCATCAAACTGCGGTATTGCTGCATGGCTCTTTGTTTAAAAGAACGTGCTGCCATAATTAGAGTAACACTGCTTAATATTATGGCCGCTGTGCTAAACCAGAACATAAGGGGCAACTCAAAAGTTGTCCAGTTGGCCTGGTTGCGTTTAACAATGTAAGCACTGGTTAACCCTGCAAACATCATTAAAATACT
>JAYURK010000151.1:0-10776 GCA_043756235.1 Ferruginibacter sp.
CCGGTAGTATTTTCTTTGCATTACCACGCCTTTAAAGGCGTGGTAATGCAAATTGCGGTAAGCGGCTTTAGCCAAATAAATAAAAAATAAATAACTCAACCAGTTTCTTAATTTATTAACCCATAGCCAAGCGGCAATCAGTTTAAAAAATTAGACATACAGATTCTTGCTATAAGATTCATTAACCGAAAGAGTTTGGTATATTTATATATTATCCGCAGTTCCATAAGATTACTAATGAAAATAAAAATCATGAAAAAATTATTCGTACTCACTTTTACAATTATTACAATTTTTTATTTTGTCGGGTGCAGCAAATCTGATTCGCCTGCGCCGCTAGCAGCTCCAACCATTACAAGTTTTGCGCCTGTTAAAGATACTACTGGTGCACAAGTAACAATTACAGGTAATAATTTTAGTACGACTCCGGCAAACAATATTGTAAAATTTAATGGTGTTTCAGCAACAGTACTGTCTGCTACAGCAACCCAAATTGTGGTAACAATACCAACCGGATTAAATATTAGTGGAACTGTAACAATAACAATTTCCGGACAAACTGCAACTTCAACTTCCAATTTCAAATTGCTTTCACGAAATGAAGTATTGATTTTAGGCAATTGGATATATAAAAATTCCATACGGTCAGATACGGTCGTAAATGGAGGTGTAGTAACTTATGCTAACAGCTTTCAATACACCAATCCCAACCCTTCCTTTAATTACCTGATATTTACTGATAGTGGTAAAGCCTATTCTTTTCAACAGGCATGGGGGCAAGGTCAATCAGGTGCATTATATAAGGACACCATAAACTACAGTGTGAATAATAATCAAATATTTTTATTATATCCGGCTGGAACAAATAATTATAGCGGAGGTTTTACATACTTAGCTTACCAGGATACAATTAATATAAAATCATTAACCGGTAATAGTTTTTCGTTATCACGCTATTATCATTACAAACATTTTACCTATAATACAGGTGAGACAAAACAAAGTATAGACAGTTTGATTAAATGATGATAATTTTTTACCCCCCTATGTAAATATCTATCTTGGCTGAGGCTTGGTTTACTGCCGAGTCAAGTATTTTACGCTGCAATTCCATATGATATATCTGGTACAAAACAAATATTGACAATAGGGTCTTATCATGACAGAGTTTCGTATATTCACTTGTTGTGTGCAATTTGAAGACCTTACTTTATGACAGCTAAAAACTCATTAAAAAGTATAAAAATGACACAAAAAATATATTGGATTTTTGTTCTCCCATTTTTTATTTTCACTTCGTGTCAAAGCCAGACAACTGTAAAACAAAATAGTGACACAAGTAATTCAGTTCCTAAGAATTTACCGAGTCATGAACCGAACTTTAATTATTTAGTTGAAGCTCCTGAAGGTTGGACAATTTATGACACTACAATGCAAGGCGGATTGAAAGTTCGACTTTTATTCTCTCCAAAAATATTGCAAGCAGACTTTCCAACTGGAAACATTTTAATTACATGGATGGATGGAAACAATATCGAAGCATTCACTAATAATAATATGAAGTATCTAAAAGCTAACATGCCAAGTGTAATAATTGTAAATAAGGGAAATATTGACTCAACCGAATACGGCGGACAATGGTACACTTATACAAAAGAGCAAAATGGTATAGTTAGAGATATGATAAATTATATAATTCCATTCGATGGCTTTGCTTACATGATTACTTGTGGTTGTAATACAGGCAGTATGGAAAAGTATAGAGCGACATTTGACAAGATAGCAAAGTCGTTTAAAATCTAAGGTAAAAAACTGCACACACCATGGGGTTCCTTTTGTGCAAGCAGGGCTGGACGCTCAAACTTGGGCTGATTGTTACTCGTCCTGAAATAGTATGATTACGAAATCAATCACAAACATCACCCCAACCCCAGCTCATAAAAATAATCCTCTACCCTCTTCCACCCATTCTTCTCATACACAGATTGCGCAGTAACATTATCGGCACCGGTTTGCAATAACAACCATCTTGCATTAGTTTCTATACCAAAATCTTTTGCCTGCTCCAGTAAAGCAGCAGCAATGCCCTGCCCACGTGCATTTGCATCAACATACAAATCATTTAATAGCCAGGTACGTTGTAAACCAACCGAAGAAAATATGGGATACAACTGGCAAAAGCCAACTGCATTACCATCAGCAAAAGCAATAAAAATTACCGATTCGTTATTGGTAATTCTTTCTTGTAAAAAATCTGTTGCTGCTTCAATATTGGAGGGCTGCTTATAAAACAGCCGGTAAGCATCAAATAAAGGTGCTGCAAATTTTACATCTTCAAGAGTAGCTTTTTTAATTTCTACCAACATTTTACTTAATTTAGTTATCAATAATACTTCATTTTTAAATAATAAAAAATACAACATGATTAGCTGGAGCGATTTTGAAAAAGTAGATATGAGGGTGGGAACAATCTTGGAAGTAAATGATTTTCCCAATGCAAGAAAACCATCCTATCAGCTTACTATCGATTTTGGGGAGTTAGGTATTAAAAAATCTTCGGCACAAATTACAGCGTTGTATAAAAAAGAAAATGTAGTGGGCATGCAGGTAATTGCAGTAGTAAATTTTCCGGTAAAACAAATTGCCAATTTTTTCAGCGAGTGTTTGGTGCTGGGAGTTTATAATGAAAACAGCGACGTGGTTTTATTGCAACCATCGCTGCAGGTAAAAAATGGTTGTAAGATTGGGTGATATTTTTTCAGCGTCCTCTGCCCTACTGCGTGGGCAAAAAACGAAGTAAAACTAATTGCACAGCATGAACATTGAAATAGTTTTTTATCAATCCCCTTTAGGTGTGCTGGAAATACGCAGCACCGGCAATGCTATTTCGGATGTATTATTTTTAAACAGCTGGAAGGGCAATAAAATAAATGAAGCTGAAATTGATTTTGTTCCACCAACATCTCCCGTAATTAAAAATTGCATTAAACAGTTAGAAGAATATTTTGCAGGAAAGAGAACTGTTTTTCACTTACCTGTTTTACAAAATGGTACCAATTTTCAGCAAACCGTTTGGGCAGCACTTTGCAATATACCATACGCAAAAACAATAAGTTATTTAGAATTGAGTAAACGCATCGGTAATGTAAAAGCCATACGTGCTGTGGGTACAGCAAATGGTAATAACAGTATTAGTATAATTGTTCCCTGCCACAGGGTAATTGGCAGCAATGGCGATTTAATTGGCTATGGCGGCGATCTATGGAGAAAGAAATGGCTTTTAGAACATGAAGCCAAATTTGCCTATGGTGTGCAGACGTTGTTTTAATTTTTACCTGCTGATTATGGAGATGTTGCCAATTTATTTCAGCGAAATTTGCGACATCTGCGGGCCTGTTATTTTAAATCATCGCCACCAAAAGATAAAGGCAATAACTGGCTGGCCTTTTTAATGATGTAAATTTTTCCTTCCTGTCCGCTAAGGATTAAACGAATGGGTTGTTGTACCCTTTCTTCATATTCTGATAAACTTTGCCTGCAAATACCGCAGGGCGAAATAGGCCTGTCGCTTTTACCATTTTTGTTATCGTAACTTATGGCAATAGTATCAATTGCTTCATTGGGAAATAAAGAACCGGTTGCAGAAAGTAACACCCTTTCGGCGCAAATGCCCACCGGGTAAGAAGCGTTTTCCTGGTTGGTGCCTGTTACCGTTTTACCGTTTTTTAATTGTGCAATAGCGCCCACTTTAAAATTAGAATAGGGTGCGTAGGCGTTAGCTGTAATTTTTCTGGCCTCGTTTACTAATACTGCATCTGCAGGTAGTAATTCATTAAGGCTGTTATATACTTCAAATGAAAAATTATATTTTTCTTCGTTCATCATTTGTATTTTTTATGGAAGATAAAAAATCCTTACTGCATTGCTGCCAGTAAGGACTTAAGAATTAAATATACATTTTATTTTAAAGACAGCCAACCAGCGCTGCGAATTTTTTCTCTGGGTGAGTCACCCTTTGGGGGTGACTCACCCAGAGAAAAAGTATATTGTTCTTCGTTCATCAATTGTATTTTTTAAATAAGAAAAAATCCTCACTGCATTACCGCCAGTAAGGACTTAAGAACTGAAAATACATTTTATTTTAAAGGCAGCCAACGAGCATTTTCCACAGGGTGAGTCACCCTTTGGGGGTGACTCACCCTGTGGAAAATTATTTTATCCAGCTAAAAAGCCTTTTCCATCTTGGCCCACCTTCCCAGCTAAACCAAATTAATGAAGCTTTACCCACCACATGATCTTCGGGTACAAAACCCCAAAAACGGCTATCCTGGCTTTTATGCCTGTTATCACCCATCATCCAGTAATAATTCATTTTAAAAGTATAGCTGTCGGCCTGTTTGCCGTTAATAAAAACTTTTCCATCACGCTCTTCCCACTGGTTATTTTCGTAAACGTGTATTACTCTTTTGTATAAATTAATATTTTTAGCATCCAATTTTATTGAGGCTCCCTTTTGGGGTACCCACATCCCGTCTCCGCCAAAATTATCGGTGGTCCAACCATTGGTAATACCTGTATAACAAGATGGGTAGGTTCTGTTGTTATCATTATCGGCCTTTCTGGTAACAGAATCAATTCCCGGCAATGTTTTTAGTGCTGCCACTTCGGTTTGGCTAAGATTTAAAATATAAGTATTGGATGAAGTGCTTTGATTGAAATCATTGGATACGCTTTGTTCTTCAGTCATATTCAAATGAATTCCTGCTTTACTCAGCATATCTTCATCCAGCAAATTTTTAGAAGTTACCGTATAAAATGTGGTAGTATTAAAAAATTCAGATGGCTTTCCGTTTATGTATAAAGAACCATCAACTACTTTTAAAATATCCCCGGCAACAGCAACACATCTTTTTACATAATTTTCTCTTTTATCAACTGGCCTTGTAGCTATTTGATAATTCTTCTCCATATAATTTCTTGCTTCGGCCTGGCTTGAAGCAACCAATTGCGTTGAATCTCTTATCTGCCCCTGTAATTTTAACTGACCGTAAAATTCATATTCAGCGCCACGCAATATATCATAATAAGGTTGCCGGGAATCGTATTCTTTAGTTAAGGTATCGCCCCCGGGAAAATTAAAAACTACCACATCATTTCTTTTTACCGGCGAAGCAAACCATCTTGTATAAGGAATATGAATCCACTCCAAATACGATTTTGAATTTACAAAAGGAACGGTATGGTGTACAAACGGCATTGCAATAGGTGTATTAGGAATGCGTGGGCCGTAAGCAGATTTGCTTACAAACAAATAATCATTTATCAATAAAGTTTTTTCCATTGAACTGGATGGAATTACATACGCTTCAAAAACAAAAGTGCGTATAAGTGTAGCCGCAACAATTGCAAAAGCTGCAGCATCAATCCATTCTCTTGCACCGGATTTTTTATAATTTTTTACTACCGCAATGCCTGCATATTTTTCATTTTTAGAAAACCCTAAATAAGGAAGATAAATAAAAGGTAAAAAAACTGCGGCTGCATGATGCCAAAAGCCAAAGCGGCCAAAATGCTCTACAAATTTTATTAAAATCCAAATGGTAATAAACTGGCCAGCAATAGGAATAAGTTGTAAGTAAAACCAGTATTTGGGCAGTTGCATTTTATCAACCATGCACCAGGTATTATAAAATGGTACAAATGCTTTCCATCCCTGGATGCCGGCTTTTTTAAACATACCATATAAACCAATATGCCAGCCAATGGCAGCTAAAATAAAAATAATAAAACCTATACCCATGTTTAAAATTTTAATAGTGCCAAAAATACCATAATTAATGGTATTTAGTAAAACCGTTCGTAATTTGTTGGGGATTCTTTAACGCAATGCAATAAACAGGCAATTAAAAATTCCAATTTAAAATAGAATCAAATTAATGTATAACGAAATTTTGAGCAATGCCTGTTTGCCAAATTATTTTTTTGGCAGTACATAATTTTCTACATCTTCCATTGAAATAGATTTTGCAGATAATATAATCAAACGTTCTACCACATTTCTTAATTCACGTATATTTCCCGTCCAGTCGTATTGCTGCAAAGCATCCATGGCATTTTGATCAATCATTTTTTTTGGCTGGCCATATTCAGCAGCAATAGTATTTAAAAAATAATCTACCAGCAACGGCACGTCTTCTCTTCTTTCATTAAGTGATGGTACATGAATTATAATAACACCCAGGCGATGGTACAGATCGAGCCTGAAGTTTTTATCTTCTACTTCTTTTAAAAGATCTTTGTTGGTGGCGGTAATTACCCTTACATCCACATTGATATCTTTTTCTGCCCCAACCCTTGTAATTTTCCCTTCCTGCAAGGCCCTTAATACTTTTGCCTGTGCGGTTAAACTCATATCTCCAATTTCATCTAAAAACAATGTGCCGCCATTTGCTGTTTCAAATTTGCCAATGCGTTGTTTTACGGCGGATGTAAACGAACCTTTTTCGTGACCGAACAATTCGCTCTCAATTAATTCGGATGGTATGGCTGCACAATTTACTTCCACCATGGGCCCGGTATTGCGGTTACTTTTTTCGTGTATCCAGCGTGCCACTAATTCTTTACCTACTCCATTTTCGCCGGTAATTAAAATCCTGGCATCGGTGGGTGCCACTTTTTCTATGGTGTCTCTTATTTTTTTTATGGGTGCGCTTTCACCAATCATTTCCTGCACCTTACTCACTTTGCGTTTTAGTACTTTGGTTTCGGTAACAAGGCTTTGTTTATCTACCGCATTACGCAATGTTATTAATAAGCGGTTAAGGTCTGGCGGTTTGCTGATGTAATCAAAAGCGCCTTTCTTTACAGCTTCCACGGCGGTGTCAATATTTCCATGGCCGCTAATCATTATAACAGGCACATCGCCATTAATCTCTTTTGCCTTTTCTAAAAATTCAATACCATCAAGTTTAGGCATTTTAATATCGCATAACACGATATCGTAAGCTTTTTCGGTAAAGCGTTTTAATCCTTCTTCACCATCGCTGGCTTCGTCAATTTTATACCCTTCGTAACTGAGTATCTCCGTCAATGTTTTTCTTATCGCCTTTTCATCATCTATTATTAAAATACTTGCCATATGGTTTAACAAAATTTTTGTGTGGAGCAAATTCGGTACTGCATCCTTACCGGTTAAAAACAAAATTAACATTTTATGCCCTTTAAACCAGCGTTATTTTTTTGTTTGTTTGTTACTGTTGCCTGCAGTAATGCTCCAACATCATCACCACACAAAAAAATAAAAAGCACTGCACCTGCCACAGTAAACACCCTTGGTATAAATACTTATGCCGCAGTAAAAGATATTCCCTTACCCGCCGGGTACCAACGGTTACCGGCAGACAGTAATTCTTTTACGTACTGGTTGCATAAAGTTTTATTAAAAAAGCATAAAACTGTTTATCTTTTTAATGGCAATAAAAAAGTAAATCAACTGGCACAATTTGCGGTTTTAGATATCAGCATTGGTAACCAAAACCTGCAGCAATGCGCCGATGCTGTAATTCGTTTAAGAGCTGAATTTTTGTTCACCCAAAAAATGTATGATCAAATTGTTTTTACTGATAATGAAAAAGGGATTTATGCTTTTGCATCTCCGTATACCAAGATAAATTTTATGAAATATATGAAAAAGGTATTTGGGATGTGTGGTTCTGCCTCGTTGGCAAAACAATTAAAACAGGTTACAAATTTTGAAAACATTACAGCCGGTGATGTTTTGATACGGGGCGGTTTTCCTGGCCATGCTGTTTTGGTGATGGCAGTTGCTGAAAATGCAGCAGGTAAAAAAATATTTATGCTGGCGCAGAGTTATATGCCGGCTCAGGATATCCATATTTTAATAAACCCCTCCGATGAAAAACTATCGCCGTGGTTTGAAGTTAATGATAAGAATGAAATTTTTACTCCGGAATATTTATTTTATAAAAATGAATTGAGAAGATGGTGAATGCAAAAGGCTACACAATTGGTTCTTTGCTATACTCTCCATTTACCATGCGTAAAATTTTTAGCGGATTATTATCTTGTAATACTTCGGGCAACAAATGCTGAGGAAAATTTTGATACGCTACCGGCCTTGTAAAACGCAATACGGCAGCACTGCCTACCGATGTTGACCTGGCATCGGTTGTTGCCGGAAAAGGTCCGCCATGCACCATGGAGTCGCACACTTCAACACCTGTAGGAAAACCACCAAAAATAATTCTTCCTGCTTTTTCTTTCATAAGTTCAATAAACAACTGCACTTCTTTTGCATCTGCTGCCGTAGCATGAATGGTCGTGGTCAATTGCCCTTCGGAATGCTGTAAAGCTCCAAACATTTCGGCAGTATTTTTACATAACACCATTAAACTTGCAGGTCCAAAAACCTCGTTTGCTAAATTTTTATTTTCAATAAAATCTTTTTGGGCAACTGTAAAAATAAAAGGTGCAGCTTCGTTTTTTGCAGCATCAGCCTGGGTGTTGCTTTGTGCTGCTAATGTTGCCAGCTTTTTTAATTGTGCAACTCCGTTATAATAATTAGCACAAATATTTTTACTGAGCATGGTAGCGGGGGCGATATTTTTTATTGCAGCCATCAAGGTATTTAAAAACGTTGCAGCGTTTTCATCGTTCACCATAAATACCAGGCCAGGGTTAGTACAAAATTGCCCTGCACCCATTGTAACCGATGCAGCAAAACCAGTTGCAATAGCTGCTGCATTTGCAGCAACAGCGCCGGGCATTAATATCATTGGATTAACGGCACTCATTTCGGCATATACAGGTATTGGCTCGGTACGGTTTACCGCTGCAGTAAAAATTGCCATCCCCCCTTTTCGTGATCCTGTAAAACCAATTGCTTTTATTGCAGGATGTGTAACTATTTGTATGGCGGTGGCATCATCGCAATGTACCATTGAATAAATGCCGTTGGGCATATTTGTTTTTTTTGCTGCGCTGATGATGGCATGGCTCACCATTTCATCGGTGCCCGGATGTGCCGGATGTGCTTTTAAAATAACCGGGCAACCGGCAGCTAAAGCCGATGCCGTATCGCCACCAGCTGCAGAATAGGCAAATGGGAAATTGCTTGCACCAAAAACCATTACCGGCCCAAGGGCAATCTGCATTTGCCGCAGGTCTGGCTTTGGTAAAGGTTGCCTGTCTGCAATGGCCGTGTCAATTCTTGCACCCACCCACGATCCTTCACGCAGCATTTTTGCAAATTGCTGCAGTTGCGTGGTAGTTCTGTTTCTTTCGCCGGTTAATCTTGCAAAAGGTAAACCGCTTTCGGCCGAAGCCCGGTTTATTAAATCATCGCCCAGGGCTATTATTTCAGTTGCAATGGTTTCTAAAAACAACGCTTTTTCCTCTGGAGTTTTATGTTGATATGTTTTAAATGCTGCAGTTGCTATTACGGTAACGGCTTCTACTTCATTATCAGTAATTAAAAAAAAAGATTCGGGCAAGGCTTCTCCATTTGCAGGATTAAAAGCTTGTAAGGTTGCTGCATTTGTTGCGCTAATGGTGTTACCAATATAATTTTTACCTGTTAATTGCATAAACTATGTATTGTAATTATATAAAAATAAACATTTTAAAATTGCAATAATTTTATTTCCAAAAAAAATTATTTATTTCCTGGTGCTCATTGCAACGTGAGGATTTTTTTTTGTTAATCAGCAAGTATAAAATCATCAAAAGCTTAATAAAATCTCCCTAAAAAAAGAAAAAAATTATGCAATAATAATTTTATTATACTTCTATTGTATGGTTAAGTATTGCTCTGGTAATATGTTGTATTTTTTGGATCTCGTTCAAAATATTAGTTACAATGAGCAATGCGTTTTTAGTTTAAACTCCATTTTTTCGCAATTAACATCCCACTGTTTTAATTTGAGTAAACAATACAATATTGTTTATCATCAGAAATTATTTTTTTGTTAAACCAAAAAAGTAATGATAATGCTATATAGCTGTTGTCTGATTTCATTTTTAAGAAAGCAGGTTCCAGTTATTAATGCTTTAATAATAAAATTTGTAACCTTTTTTATGTAAAATAAATTTTCAATCCACTGCAAAACAAAGTAATGCAGGCGACACATCCTACTTTTAATTTTATGCGTACATAAATTGTGAAAAAATTATTTTTAAATTTTGTTTGCAGCATTTCGTTTATTTGCAGTACAGCAGTGGCAATGGCGCAGTTAACTAACAACAGCTCCACTTTTAGAAACATTAACCACAACAGCTATTTTCGTTTTCATTACGATAACGACTATTTTACCAAAACGGATGAATATTACAGTCAGGGCATTACCATGGAGTATGTGCATCCTTCTGTTAAAAAATTTTTGTTTTCAAAATTGTTATTAAAACCATACGCCGGCAATTCGCAGCATGGTATTTCTTTAAATTTGTTTGGCTATACACCTACCAGTATTTTAAGCGACAGTATATTGTATGGAGACCGTCCTTTTAACGCCAACATTTCTTTTAAAACATTTTTAATTCAGGCAGATGCAGTACACCATCAGCAAATAGCAACAGCGTTCAGCATTGGTGTTATGGGGCCGGCCGCATTGGGTTACCAGATACAGGATAACATCCACCGCTGGTTAAAAAATCCATTACCGCATGGCTGGCAACATCAAATTAAAAACGATATCATTTTAAATTATCAAATTAATTACGAGAAGCAAATGCTGGCGGCAGGTAATAATTTTTTACTGA
>JAYURK010000152.1:0-82401 GCA_043756235.1 Ferruginibacter sp.
GGGCGTTGTTTTCAATTTCGTGAAAGGCTGTGGGTGAAAGGCCGGTGAAGGCTTTGTAATCTTTTACCAGGTGCTGGTAATCGTAATAGTTGCATTCTATTGCAATACGCAACCAGTCTAAATGCGGGTGGGAGTTTTTAAAACGGAATGCCCTGTCGAAGCGAATTATTTTTGCATAGAGTTTTGGGTTAACCCCGGTGCGTTCGTTAAATTTTCGGTCTAATTGTTTGGTGCTAAGGCAGGCTTGTTTTGCCAGTGCATCTATACTGAGGCTGCAATTTTTTTGCAGCAAGAAAGTGAAGGCATCATCTAGTAACAGTTTGGGCTTTTGTTGTTTTTTAATAAGGCTGCGTACAAAATTATTTACAATGTTTATCATTGCCGGGTAGGTTGTTGCAAAAAATAATTGTTCGTTTACGTTTTGTAATTGGGAAGAGAAAATATTTTCAGCATCAATATACTGGTTGGTTAATGCAGTGGCGGCAATGCCTGTTAAGCGGAACAATGCGCCGGGGTTAAAAATAATTTGTACTACCAAAAAGTTTTTTCCGATGCTGCGGTTGGTAACTTCGCTAAACTGGCCGTACAACACCACCGGAATATTTTTTACAATTTTTCCTGAATTTTTATACTCCACCATTTCGGTATCAAAGGGATAAAATGCCAGGCAATGCTCGGGCCGTGGCGGGTAGGCTTTTACGGGAACGGCCTCGCCATTGGCAAAACTGAGGTGTACAATGCGGTAGAGTTGTACAAACTCCTGCACATCGGCGGCGGGTATAAAATCTTTTAAAAGCACCGATTTGAATTTTAAGGTTATTCCATCTGGTATTTACCAAAGGCCTGCACACAAGGCTTTGCGTGAATTTCAGCCAACGCACATTGACCTAAAATGAAATTCAGTTTGGTATAACAAAATAAAGTATGCTGTATTGAAAAGTTAAGTTACCAATTAAATTACAAACTCAGCGGCGGGCCAACTAATTTCATACCGTGTGCAATATGCATTTTTTCCAGCTCTGCCGGCGAAGGCCTTTCTTTTAAGCTGTTCATGAGTGTAAAAAAATCTTCCATTTTACCTGCTGGTTGTAAAAAATATAAAAGCTTTCCTTTATCGGTTAGTTGTACCCATGTATGCGGAATATTGCGGGGAAGAAAAATGGTTTGTCCTGCTTTTAAATAATGGGTGGCCTCCCCCACTACAAAACGGTATTCGCCTTCCAGCACAGTAAAAATTTCGTCCTGGTATAAATGCAGGTGCAGTGATGGGCCTGTTTTTCCCAAACCGGTATATTCAAAAACAGATAATTGCCCGTTGGTATCTTTGGATGATATTTTTAAATCGTTGGGGTGTACGCCTAAAAATTTTATGGTATCGCCAAAACGTGACTGTCCGGCATTTACTACAAAAGGTTCTTTGCCGGCATCAATTTTATTTTCAAAATTATTTTTTGAAAATGCGATGGCAGGCACAGCGAGTAATGAGTTTAGTAAAAATTGTTTGCGTTTCATTTTTATAAACTTTTGAAATGTAAAGATGCGATGGGTAAGAGCATGGTTAGTGGTAAAAAAGAGACATTTTTAAAATGGCTGCTAAGGCTGGGTATTGATGAAGGATTTTTACAAATTATGAAAATGTGAGGCCCCGCCCGGGTTTGTGACTTCACGAATCCTTCGCTGCAAACGTTGTTTCCGTATATTTCTAAAGCTATTGAGTAATCAAATAAATCAATTGTAATTATTTTAAGTGGATGCGTAATTTATATAGCTTTAATTTAGTGTCAATTTACCGAAGCGAATGGTTCGTGAAAACACGAACCAAGGCTGAGCATTGATAAATTATAGACAACATTAAAAGAAGAACTCATGAGAAAAGTAATTTCATTTATGCACATATCGCTTGACGGTTTTGTAGCAGGACCGAATGGAGAAATGGACTGGATTAAAGCTGACCAGGAAATTTTTGATTATGTCGGTAAGCGGATAAGCAAAGGCGACACGTCATTATATGGACGGGTAACTTATCAGCTGATGGAAAGTTACTGGCCTACTGCAGGAGAGAAGCCGACAGCAACCAGGCACGACATCGAACACTCAAAGTGGTATAGCACAGTTCACAAAGTTGTTTTATCAAAAACTATGGTTGATACAAGTTTGTACAACACAACAATTATTAGTGACAACCTTGTGCAGCGCATTAATGAAATAAAACAACAATCAGGTGAAGACATCCTGCTTTTTGGTAGCCCTAACGCTACACATTCTCTTATTCAACAAAACTTAATAGACGGCTACTGGCTTTTTGTTAATCCGATTATTCTTGGACAGGGCATTCCCTTATTTGCAGACATCAAGGACAAAATAAAACTAAAATTGTTGCCCACTACTCAACAATTTAATTGCGGGGTAACCGAAATGAATTACTTAGTAGACCATGAGAAAAAATAAGCTTGAAGATATTTTTTATTTGTTGGTAGCTGCTACTAAAAAGCAAAAGCCTTTGTTGGTATAGAAGCAAGGATATAGAAGCACAGGCGTACCAACAAAAATGCGCAAACAAATGCTGCAACATATATGCAATGATCTGCTTTTTGGCGGGAGTTTACAGCATGAACGAAGGAGAACATTAATTATACCAAAAAAAATAATGGTATAGTGTTTTGTTTACTTATCAATTATCAGAAAGTATTTTGTAAAAGCTTTAATTGTTTCACTATGATATACAATACATCCATGGATAATACAACTAAAGCAATTACAATCGGCATTACAATATTATTTGCCGCTATCATTATTGGGCAATACTCAATAATTAAAGATGCAACAGCGAGTGCAACTCCAATTTATACAACGGTTGGTTTACTTGTAATTTATTTTATTGCTTTTGCTTTCAGGCCAATTAAGTACAGCCTTACCAACGACAATCTTATTATACACAGACTTTTTTCAAAAGTAAAAATTGAGCGCAGCAAAATTAAAAGTGTGGTGTTGCTGGATAAAGAAAAACTGAGTTGGTCAGTAAGGGTTTTTGGAGTTGGTGGCTTCTTCGGTTATTATGGAAAATTTGCCAATACAAAACTGGGAACCATGACGTGGTATGCAACACGTAAAGACTGCATAGTTTTAGTTGAAATGTTGAACAACAAAAAAATAATTTTAACCCCTGATGAGCCAGAAAAATTTGTTGCAGATTGTAATACCTGAAATTATCGGTATGTTGGTCATGTCTCACTAACCTTACTTCATTTATAAAGAAAGGTTCGTTAAACACGAACCTTGGCTGAAAAAATATTTAATGCAATAATAATTACCGCACACTTCTCGAACTTCTGTAATTATTATTTGCCGCCTGCGACATGGTTACAGAACGGGCACATGATGCGAAAACAAAAGCAATAACTAAAAGTGTAAAAAGAGTTTTCATAATAGATATTTTAGGTGGATTAAAAATTAAATGCTTCTGTAAAATTAATCTATTCATAAAAGATTTTAATGAGGAAAACTATGTTGTTTTTTTAGTAAATGTACCTGTGGTAACTACTGTGCGTAAATTGCAAAAGCTTCTTTTACATAATGTTGTGTTTTTAAAATCAAAATAATCATTACATCTTCCTTTATTTACGTTAGTTAATTTTTTAAAACGATCCTCCTTTTATAAAGAAGGTTAGTAGACACGAACAATAGCGGAAAAATTATTTTGATTTTTTATATACGCTGCATTAAAAGTTCAATAAAGGTATTCAGTAGAGTGCGACGCCACAGAAGTTGAGCAATGAAATATTGCCCGGCTAAAAAAATTAATTCCAAATTTTAATTTGAATGCACATTTTTATTTCAGGCGCTCTTCATTTTCTTTACCTGCTGCTTTTGCAGGCGGTGCAGCTTTAGCAATACTGATATTAAAATTATTGTACGTCCAGCCTTCAATATATTCCATGGTACCTAACACTGCTGCAGAAATTTTGCTGTTACTAAAAACAAAATTTTTAAGCGTGGATTGCGGATAACCTACCGCATCAAAAACAACTTTTGCATGTGTGGCAGTAATGTTGCTGATGTAAAAATTTTTTGCGGCTGGAATGCCTTTCTCCGGTGGTGTAACTTTTTGCAACATCGATTTCCAGTGTGCAGGAATAGAATCGTACACATAAGCTTTGGGTAATTCGGAATAACTGTATGCCGGGTACCAATTTAAATTAAATTGAAAAACATTTCGAACAGAATCCAGCACAGAATTTTGAAAATAAATTTCTTCTACTACTCCGCCACGGGTAAAAGCAGATTTTATGCGCAAGCCAT
This sequence comes from Ferruginibacter sp., assembly GCA_043756235.1. Lineage (GTDB taxonomy): Bacteria > Bacteroidota > Bacteroidia > Chitinophagales > Chitinophagaceae > Ferruginibacter. The sequence goes on from JAYURK010000152.1 coordinate 4,300, forward strand.
TATCAGTATGTTTTGCATAAAGATCGGTTGCTAAAATATGATGTATGCCACCGGAAGTTTCGCTGCCCAATGTTACCAGGCCTGCTCCTCTCCTTGCAATACTTTTGCGGATAACTACATAAGCCGTTGGTTTATTCACCCGCAATCCATCCCAATCTCTGCCAGCTTTTAAACAAAAATTATCATCGTTGCAATCAATATCGCAGTTTTGTACCAGCACCCAGGTGGAAGAATCAATATCAATACCATCGGTGCTAGGGCCGCTGCCATCTTCGTTATTTTTTATCACCACTCCATCTACAGTAATTTGTTTGCTGTATAATAATTGCACCGTCCAAAAGCCTGCATTTTTAAAAGTGAGGTCTTTAACAAAAATATTTTCAGCATTTTGTACCAGCACCGTTCTTACTCTTTTTACATCATAATCTACAATCCATCGCAGGCCTTTTGTATCATACTCTTTACGTGTGGCCCAATATTTATCCCAGCAAAATTTACCTCTTGCATTCACGATGCCTTTGCCGGTTAAAGCTGCATTTTTTACATCAATTAAATTTATTAATGCCGCAGGCCATACCATTTCCAATCCGGCAATTCTTGTATTGATGTCGGGGTAATCATCAAAATTTTGTGAGCCCAAAATTAAAACGCCTTTATCAATTTGTAATACCACATTGCTTTTTATAAAGATGCTGCCGCTTACATAAGTGCCGGGCTTAAAACTAACAATACCTCCACCTTTGGCCGCACAGGCATCAATAGTTTTTTGAATGGCCTTGGTATTTACAGTTACCTTATCGCTTACGGCACCATAATCATTTACACTAAATACTTTTTTAGAGGAGGGATACAATTTTGCGCCAACTTTATTTACCCAATCCATTTTTGAAGATTGTGCTGCAGCATTGAGAGATATTAAAAGTAAAACAGGGAAAATAAATTTAAGTGTGGTTAGTGTCTTTATCATTGCAAACAATTGTTAAGCTTGTAATGTAAGGCATAAAGATGTTGAGGGTATCCTGTTGTATCCTGTTACAGTTTTGGCCCGCTGAGTTGCAGAGGATGCAGAAATGTATAAAATTTTATTTGTGTTGGTTTGATTTTTTTAAATAATTTTCCTTAATATTTAATTTGACAACAACAGCATTACCCATTTCATTTACCAAACTGCAAATTAGAATTGCAGTGGCAGTTTTTTTTGAAGTAAAAAATGTTGAGGGTATGATGCTGCAGTTTTGGCACGCAGAGGAACAGAGGGTGCAAAGGGAAGTATAAAAAATTTATTTGTTTTTCTATTAATTTTTTAAAAAAAATTTTTGCAGCTTATTATTTAATTTGACAACAACTACATTACCCATTTCATTTACCAAACTGCAAATTAGAATTGCAGTGGCCGTTTTATTTTTTTGAGGTATTCTTTTACAGTTTTGGCACGCAGAGGCGCAGAGGACGCAGAGGGATATAAAATTTTTATTTGTGTTGTTGTGATTTTTTAAAATTATTTTTGCGCCTTATTATATAATTTGACAACAACTACATTACCCACTTCATTTACCAAACTGCAAATTAGAATCGCAGTGGCCGTTTTCTTTTTTTGCCAGGGCCTTTGCTTTATGAGCTGGGCAAGCCGCATCCCCGATTTTAAAGCTGCGCTTAATATGAATGAAGCAACACTTGCCAATGTATTATGGGCATTGCCTGTTGCACAATTGCTTACCATGTTTTTTAGTGGCCGGGCAGTAACCAGGTTTGGCAGTAAAAATGTTTTGCGTATTGCAATTTTATTTTACGCACTTGCATTAGTTAGTATAGGTTTGGTAAATACACCGTGGCAACTGGCACTGTCTTTATTTATGTTAGGTGTATTTGGAAACATGTGCAACATTTCGGTAAACACTCAGGGTGTAAATGCCGAAGCATTATACGGCAGAACGATCATGTCTTCTTTTCATGGCGTGTGGAGTACTGCAGGTTTTACCGGTGCAGCCATTGGTGCGCTGATGATAAAATTTGATATTACCCCACTTTTACATTTTTGTATTATTGCTTTATTTGTAATTATTATGATGCTGCTGTTTAATAAATACCTGTTGCATACGGCAACCGGCAAAACTGCATCGGCTTTAAAAGGAATTAAGAAACCTGAAAAATTATTAATAAAATTAGGCATCATCGGTTTTTGCTGCCTTAGTTGCGAGGGTTGCATGTTCGACTGGAGCGGCGTTTATTTTAAGCAGGTAGTAAAAGCAGAAGGATCGCTGGTATCGCTGGGATTAATTTCATTTATGGTTATGATGGCTGCCGGCAGATTTGCCGGCGACCGGCTTGCAGAAAAATTCAGCAGAAAAAAAATGGTGCAGGTAAGTGGTGTTTTAATTTTTATTGGTATGATGCTGGCTGTAATATTACCACATTTAATAACCGCTACTATTGGTTTTTTAATTGTAGGTTTTGGCGTTAGCACCATTGTGCCTTTATTATACAGCACGGTGGGCAAAGCCAATTTAAAAGTATCCAAAGGCATTGCCATTGCCACCGTAAGCAGCATTGGATTTTTAGGCTTTTTAATGGGGCCGCCGCTTATTGGTTATATCGCTCAATTAGCCGGACTGCAATATTCTTTTATGACGATTGCCTTTTTAGGTTTGGGAATTAGTTTGATGATTAGTAAAGTGAGGGAGATTGAGTGAGCGTAAGTTTCAGCTTTACATACTATTTTAATATAGCACCAGAGTGGGAGAAAAAATTTTGATACAAATTGCTGCAGAGTGACATCATAATTTAATTACCAGCTAAGGGTGTACCAAAAATGCCCACCGCAATCTCTGCCCAAACCACTAATAATAGCAATAAAATTGCAGTAATAATAACAACCCTATAGGCTGTTTTCTTCACCCTTCGCAGTACCAGTTCGCCGGTAAAGCCAGTACCAAACAACAAACCTCCGGCAACAATAAAATCGTAGAAGCTCCAATTCACTTCATTGGTAAACTGCATTGCAAAAAATGGTATAAGCAATAAAATTGCTATTGTAATAATTATGGCGGTAAGCCTTTTGTTTTCAAATGTCATACAATATTAAGTTTAATGAATACCATGAAGAATTATATTTAAAAGTGCTTTGAAATACAAAGTAAAGATAAAATACTGCAATTATCAAACAAAACATATTGAAAATTAAAAAAAATAAATCGGATGTTGTGTTTTTAGCAACTGCATGCAGTTAAAAATTTACTGCAGCATCAATAGCAGTATACCACAATAATTGGGGTAATTATTTTAGCAGATTATGCATAAAAAATTTTACAAATAGCTTTTGAGGAGATGAACAATCTTTTTAAGGAGAGCATTTCTTAAATACAATAGTGACTGCAGTATTTAAAAAATTAAGGCAAGGGTTTTTGTTTACGATGCCTTTGCAAGATTAATTTTTATTTTATAAAGCAAATCTTCCATTTCAAAAGGTTTAGCTAAAAAATCATCGGCACCTGCGGCAAGTGCGGAGTCGCCAATATCTTTGCTTGCCGATAACATCAAAATAGGGATTTTTCTGGTAAGTTCCCTTTGTTTCAGTTGTTTACAAATATCCCTGCCATCAGTGCCACTCATCCATATATCCAGTAACAACAGGTCGGGTAAATCATTTTCTAATTTTAATAAATTTGCACCATTTAGCGTACTGCTTACGCGGTAGCCCTCATACTCCAGTAATGTGGAAAGAAAATCCACAATGCCAGGGTCATCGTCTGCAATCATTAATTTTTTTGGCGTTTCCATTTTAGTATTTTTTAAAACCTATTAATTTTAAGTACGGCATTTTAATTGTAATTTTTTGCAACAGCCATTACTGTTAATGCAAAACAAAAACTGGATCCTTTACCTGCTATGCTGTTTACCCATGCTCCTGCTTTAGTTGTATGGCTTGTTCAAAAAAATAAATGGTGCGATCAATATTTTTTGAAGTATCATCAGTTGGATTTGCAGGAAAAACGCCAAATACTGGCTTTCCTACAAGTTGCTTTCTTTTAGTATTTGTAGCAGACAGGTAGGCGTTATTTACATCAAGTATGGTGTACACTGGTGCATCTTTTGCAATAATAAGCATAGGTGCACGGGAATTATAAAAGATGTTTTGATAGGCATTTTCTACCAGGGTGATCTCCATTCTGTAAGGTTATACCATATAAGCTCTCAATTTACAGACCATTTTTTTTTTACGTTTTTTAGTAAGAGATTAAATTTTATTATGGTTAACATGAGCTAATGTATGCACACATTACCCTTACTGTGCAATTTGTTCCTCAACACCCAACGTAAAGTATTCCGGCTTTTAAAATTTTTTTTAAATTGTATTGCTTCCAAATTTGAAGACAGCTTATTAAAAACAATGGTATCGTCTGTCATGAGTTGTTAATTATAGTTACAATTATTACCTCTTTAATAAAAAAAAATCTACAACTCTTAATGATAAATATAAATTTATGAGGCTTTAAGAATAGTATGACAATGCCTGATGCATTGATTTGTATTTTTAATAATATAAAAAATCCCGGTTGCCAAAAGGCAACTGGGATTTTTAAAAACCTGTTAATTAAAAGCTGCTGGTAACTATTTTTTTACCAGTTTTAAGGTGTAGCGTTCATTACCCTGATTTATTTCTACCAGGTAAACGCCGGCTAAAAATGCATCACCAAAGCGATAATTTTTATTGGCAGCACCGCCAGTATTGTAAACCTGTTTGCCATTTACATCCATCACCCTTATGGTTACATTTGCTGCATTTTTACTTTGTACCTGCAAAGTAAAATAATCTGCAGCGGGGTTAGGCCAAGCCTTTACACTAAAAGCTTTTACGGCTGCAATTTCTGTAATGGCTTGCGCACTTGCTGTTGGTGCAGTTGTAACCATTGTTGTTACAGGTGCTGCGGGTGCAGATGCGTTGCGTACCTGTACTTTACCACCATCAATGGTTTGAGCTTGTGTATTTCCCGCTGTCCAGTTACTGGAGAATAATAAACCTGTACTGCCACTTCCGGCCAGCTGTACACTAATCCTGTCTAATGATCCGTTGTTAACTGTGGTAGATTCCCATGCCGTCATGGTAAAGGTATACCCTCCCCCCAGGTCAACTGTGGTACCATCAGGATTTAATCTTTTCAAATTAGCTTTAGTACTAATTATGGCTTTTTTGAAAGTAATATTATTTCCTGTTGCAGGATTACCGTTATTATCTACATTTTGTACTACAAGAGAATTGATGGAATTGCTCTTAATTTGATAGTTGTACACGATGCCACCTTCTTCTTTTCTGTAAATAACATTTGCTTTTCCCTGCAAATTTTTACCACTGGGGTTCCATTTAAATACAAAACCTAAATTCATTTTTTTACCAGCGGTACCTGCATAAGTACCAGCTGAGTTTTGCATCACCATATGTCCACCACCTGTTACAAAATCATTGCCTGGTAATCCAAGAGTGATTATTGTTGGCTCTGCAGTAACACCGCAATAATAATTACTCAAGCCTGTCCACACCTGGTAAATTACACCACCAGAACTGATATCTCCCGGTGTTAAGGTATAATCAAAACTGGTGGATACAAATCCTTCCTGTATATTTCCTGGATTAACTAATCCTACCGGAATATTTGCAGAAGATAATACCGTACCTGTACCAAAGTTAGCACCATCTTTAAACGTTGCCCTTGCATTCCTGATATCACCCCTTGTATCGGCACCATCATTTCTGTCGGGTACATACGCAGATAATACAACAGTACCCGTATTATTATTTGGATTAACGGCAAAATATTGCTGACCATTATTAGCAACATCCGCATCTTCGCAAGTTATAGTAAGACTTGTTGTGGGATTAGTAACCACAAAACCAGAAGGAAGATTACTGAACACCGCAGTAACAGTATGTACTCCTGGTGCCATTTGGCCATTTGATGGTTGTGTAGGACTTTCCAAAAGTGAACGTTCTGCTGTTGCAGTCCATACACCTGCAATATTTACTAATGGAACAGCAGGTAATAATTCCTGCGTACCTACTTTAAAAGTAACCATGGTTGCAGCAAAAGAATTATTACCGCAATCATACGGATTTAAAGTAGCTGTAAAAGTTACCTTATCGCTGTATTGTTGTGTAACCGGTGTTACACTAACTGCTGTTGCGGCACCGCTTGTACATTCAAGCGTAGATAAAGCTAATGTTGCACAAAAGAAAGTGCCAACGTCTATGGCTGCAACATCAGCAATCCTGAGTGTCCAGTTTCCATTAACCTGTACACCAGATTTTCCATTGAAGGCAGCCAGAGCTCCTTCTGGTTTAAATGTACCAACAAATGGGGCAATACCCGCCGTAATAGATATAGCTGCATTATCATCAAAAATAGTTCTGCTGGCGCAAGATGTACCGTAATTATCTCCGGCACCTCCATTTGCTGAAGAAAGATCAATGATTGTTCCGTCGGGGCTTATCAATGAAATATTAAGATCGGAATCAAACGTATGGGTTAAATGTAACGACAAGGTTACTTTACCCAAACTGCCCGCAAAACCTGCAACTGTAATTGGAATATTGGTGGTTGCAACATCTGGTAATGGTACCGATGTATTGTTGCTGAAAGATGAAGCAGCCCCAACTATACCAGATTGTAAACTAAAATTAAAAGTGCCTGTACCATCACTGTAATTTACAGTAAGGGTTAGTTGAACTGGAGTACCACATACAAAAGCTGCAGTAGTACTTACCTGGAATGCAGTAGTGTTAGTTGCTGAGCCGCCGGATATTACATCGGGATAAGCAGAACTTCCCTGGGTTATTACAACACCCGGTGTACTGCTGGTAAGCGTGCCTGTAATGCCTGTAGCACTAGCACCGCCAACATTGCTGATGGTTACATTAACTTCGTTACATTCGTTAATATCTATTACACCATTTCCATTACCACCGCTTAAGGCTGCCGAAGTAAATACCAGATTTGAAACTGGCGGAGCTCCGGATACCGGTATGCTGGCAAAATATACATTCGGATCTTTTCTTCCTGCACCACCCGGTAAATCATCCCTGTTATCCGACCACACTACTGAAAAACCATTAGTTGTTCCAACTGCCTGGTTATAATCTCCCATGTAAGTGGCATTTATTACACCATCTCTTCCAAATTCGGGTAATGAGGGTACATCACTAATGGGGGAACTGGCATCAAACGTAACCACTCCCCCTGCAATAGTTGCTGTGCGGCCATAGTATTTAAATAAATTATTAGCCCCAGGATCTTCCTGGCGGCTGTAATAAAAAATACCCAGGTTTAAACCATCTGGTGTAACGGCAATGGTTGGCATCCATTGATCAGTTGTGGTTGCATCATCATTTACCCTTGTTGCAGCGCTCCATGTTGCTCCGCCATTTGTGGAGGATACAAGAAATACATCAGCCTTATCGGCTCCAGCCGGATTATTTGCAAAAGTTACATACACTTGACCGCTAACCGGATTAACCGCTGCATGTGGAAATTCGTTACTTCTAAAGCTGGCAAATGCAGCAGTTCCCTGGCGTAACCCGGTTAACGCTAAATCGCCATTAACACCGCCAACAAGCCCTGATGCTACAGTTATTGCTGCACCAAAAGTGGCACCCTGGTCGGTAGATTTGCGCATTTGAATAGTTGTACCTGCATACCAGAAGGCATAGATAGAATGATCGGTACCAACCTCAATAAATGCACCTTGTGAATTTGCAACAATTAAAGTTCCTCCGTTTGGGGTAAAAGTGGAGCCATTATCTGTTGAACGAAAAAAGTAAATGCCCTGAGCACCTGCAAAGCGGCGTGACAGCAGGTAAACATTGCCGTTACCTGCACCTGCAAAATTATCTACAGTCATCCATTGCTTATCTTCAGTGGTGCCTCCCGGTGTGCCATTAACCGGGGCTTGCCAGGTTACAGCATTATTATCTGAACGAAATATCTGTATAGTTCTGGCACCACTGAATCCTAAGGTAGAATAATAAATTCTGCCTGTGGTATTATCTCTGGCAAAAACCGGATCGCCGGCGTCTCCAATAGCACTGGTTGGCAATACACCACCATCCGTAAAAGTGAGCCCGCCATCGGTGGAATAAGACCAGCCTGTAAATTGGTTGGTACCTGGTTGAAAAGAACCGGCATCATTAAATCCAGCAACAACTGTGTTACCAAAAGCCAGCATACTGGTTTCGCTTTGCGTATACCTCGATGTGCCCGTGGCGCCCCCATTGTTGTTTACAAGCACATTGCTGGTTGCTACGGCTGGTGCTGGCATGTTTGCGCCTTTATTTACTACTGCAGGTGCAGCTTTATTTAGCTTTTGTAATTTAGCCTGCTGCGCCGGGCTTAGGCTTACTGCCACCTCTTTGGGGTTTTCATATACTGGTAAGGGCTCAAATTGTTGAGCAGTTGCAAGGCCTGTTATTAAAATTAAGCTTACAGAAAGCAATATTTTTGAAAAGAAAGTTTTTTTCATAATATAAAGTTTATTTGGTTATAAATCGGCTTGTATCATTTTTTAAAAAAAATTAACTGGAATTACAATAAATAAAGACTTCAACCTTTTGGAGACAAATAATAACGGGTAAGCAAACAAAGTTTGGTATAGTATTTTGGAAGTTTATAACAATTGACGCTATAAACTTTGTCAACAGGCTTAACGGTATTTGTATATCCTTATTACTAAGCATAAAAATGCAGATTGAAAAAAGAATTCAAATGATAATTTGGCTGATAATTAACCGATACTGAATTTTAAATTTGGATTACAATCTGTAATCGCCACAGATGGGAAGCAAAAAATTAAAGAATGTTTGAATTTTAATGATAGCTTATCGCGGGGTAAAGTTAACAGTAAGCAAAATAAGCTGTTTTGTTTATAATTCAAAGTATTTTTTTTCGGCAGGCAGTGCAGTAATTTTTTTTTAAATAAAATACATTCCAGTTATTGAGTTTTTGTTTATCGTAAAAAAATAACAAGGGCTCCGGCAAGCGTAAGGGCTAAAACCACTTTTCGGTAACTGTCATCCTTTATTTTATTTACAATTTTAATGCCTGCATAAAAACCAATACACAAAGGCAATAATAACAGTAAGTCAATTTGTAAAGAATCGGGGGTAATGTTTTTCCAATAGAAAACCTGAAAAGGGAGTTTAAAAAAATTGATTACTAAAAATACCCATGCTGCGGTACCAATAAAATCATTTTTAGGCATGCGCATTGCCAAAAAATAAATATTTGAAAACGCTCCTGCAAGGTTGCCCAGCATGGTAGTAAAACCCGAGGCCAAACCCAAACCCGAAGCGAAAAAAATATTGCCGGGCACTACAGGTTTTTTTCGCCATTCCAGGCACACCATTATTATTACAGTAAGCACAATAATTATAGCCATTATCTTTCTAAAAACCTCTTCATTCAAATCTTTACCCGTATAAACACCAATTAAAACGCCGGTTATCATCCACGGCATCAGTTTAATAAAATGTGGCCATTTGGCATGACGGTGGTAATAAAGTACGGCCATAATATCTGCTAAACACAAAAGCGGTAACACCACACCCGTGGAGGCTTTTCCGCCAAACACTATTGCCATAATGGTTACATTCATCATGTCGATACCTTTAAGGCCGGCTTTAGAAAGCCCAATGATAAGTGCACCCAAAAATATAAGGCACCAGTTTAGCAAAGAATATTGAGCAAAGATTTCCATAATTATTGCAATAAAGCTTTCTATTGCGCTTCAGATTTATTCAAATTTTTTAAAAAGGGTGAGCAACATTTTATAAAAAGTTGGTTTCCATTAAATCTTTATCGTAAACTTGCTGCAATTTAAAAGTTTAATCATGATAAAATCAATTTTCAACAACCTCGTTTTGCTTGCGGTATTTCTTTTTGTTTGTCATACACCGGTTGTAGCCGGCAATAAAGCAAAAAAAGAATTGTACCAACTTACCATCTATGCGTATAAAACCACAGCCCAGGAAATTGTTTTGAATAATTATCTTAAGAACGCATTGTTACCGGCGTTGCACAAATATGGATATAAAAACATTGGTGTATTTAAATGGCTGGGGAATGATACCGCTGCCTTAAAAAAAATATTTGTTTACCTCCCGGTAAAAAATTTTGAAGCACAAATGTTTTTGCAGGATAAATTAAATAAAGACGCAGCTTATACAACTGCAAGTGCCGAATATATAGCTGCCACTTTTAATAATGCCGCCTATACCAGAATGGAAGTTATTTTATTAAAAGCTTTTCCTTTAGCCCCAAAAATGCAATTGCCTCAACTTACGGCGCCAAAAAGCGAAAGAGTATATGAATTACGCAGCTATGAAAGTGCATCAGAAAAAATATTTGCCAACAAAGTGCACATGTTTAATGAGGGTGGCGAGATTGATTTATTTAAACGTTTAAATTTTAATGCAGTTTTTTATGCTGAGGTTGTTGCCGGCAGCCACATGCCCAATTTAATGTACCTCACCACTTTTGAAAATAAAGCTGCACGGGATGAACATTGGAAAAATTTTAGTGCCGACCCAGAGTGGAAAAAATTATCTGCCATGCCGGAGTACCAGAAAAATGTATCGCATATTGATATCACGTTTTTGCAACCAATGGAATATTCTGATTTTTAAAAACAATTATTTTAAAAATGATAATCAGCATAGTTTTATTATGCCTTATAATTTTAATAATTTTAATTGGCTGGGTAAAACTCAATACCTTTCTTTCCTTTTTAATAGTATCCTTATTAGCCGGGTGGTGGCTGGGCATACCTGTTGCAAAATTACCGGCATCAATTAAAACAGGGATTGGTAACATAATGGGCGACCTGGTTATTATTATTTGCCTGGGTGCCATGATTGGAAAGTTAGTAGCCGAAAGCGGCGCCGCTCAAAAAATTGCAGACAGTGCTGTAAAACTTTTTGGAAAAAAACATTTTCACTGGGCCATGATGCTTACAGGATTTATTGTAGGTATTCCGCTTTTTTACAATGTGGGTTTTGTTTTACTGGTACCATTAGTTTTTTCTGTTACCTACCGCACAGGAATGCCCGCAGTATACACTGCATTACCTATGCTTGCTGCGCTATCGGTTACTCATGGGTTTTTACCACCTCACCCCTCGCCTTCGGCCATAACCATTCAATTGCACGCCAACACCGGAAAGGTGTTGCTGTATGGTTTACTGGTTGCCCTGCCGGCAATGATTATAGCAGGCCCACTATTTGCAAAAACAATTAAAAATATTGTTGTAAAACCTTTACACACTTTTAAACCCCCGGTAAAAGATGCAGCAATATTGCCTGGAACTTTCAACAGTTATTTTTCTTCTTTATTACCGGCGCTATTGCTGATTATAATTACTGCAATTCCATTGGTTATTACAGTAAAAACTAATTTACAGCCGATGTTTGTTTTTTTTAGCGACCCTATGATTATATTGCTGTTTGCAGTTTTATTTTCAACCTTTAGTTTAGGCATTGCACAGCAAATACCACTTAAACAAATAATGCATTTTTATGCCGAAGCTATAAAAGATGTAGCACCAATTTTATTAATAGTTGCTGGTGCGGGGGCATTAAAACAAATATTGGTAGATAGTGGTGTTAGCGAAGTTATTGGTCAGCAGCTAAAAGGTATATCGGTAAATCCTTTATTGCTTGGCTGGTTGTTAGCTGCGGTAATAAGAGTTTGTGTGGGTTCGGCAACAGTAGCTGGTTTAACTGCTGCAGGTATTATTGCACCGGTTATCATCAGCTCCGGCACAAATCCGGAATTGATGGTATTATCAATTGGCGCTGGCAGCCTGATGTTTTCTCACGTAAATGATTCTGGTTTCTGGATGTTTAAAGAATATTTTAATTTATCTATAAAAGATACTTTACGTTCCTGGTCGGTAATGGAAACCATTGTTTCTGTGGTGGGAATATTGGGCGTTTTAACGCTGGAAATAATATTAAAATAACTTTAATGATCACCTGTTTCAGAGTTTAGATAAGCTGTTACCTGCTCAACGATAGTAACCAGGGATTGATTGATATTAACGGTAAACATGTTAGCGGGTATTTCTAAACTGTTAAATTGAGATTGCAAAAGTTGCGGTGGCATAAAATGGTCTTTGCGGTTATTCATTCGTTCAAAAATTATTTTGTAACTACCCTGCAAAAAAATCCATTGAGCGTTGATGATGCACTGATTTAAAATCTCTCTATATTTTTCTTTCAGTGCCGAGCAGGCAATAACAGCTCCGCTGGTTTGCTGCTGTGCCTGTGCAAGATGATTAATTTTTTGCAACCATTCCATGCGGTCTTCATCATGTAAGGGTATGCCCGCCTTCATTTTTTCTTTACTGATTGTTGTATGATAATCATCACCATCAAAAAAAGGAACATCATTATGCTGTGCTAATAATCTGCCCACGGTAGTTTTACCACTTCCCGAAACCCCCATAATAAAAATTATTCTTTTATTCATCCTGTATCAAAAGTATTCTTTTTTAAAATGGTTGCTCAAATTTCTGCCTTCGTTTTACAACAACTGGTAGTTTAATTATAAATTTGTTCTATAATGTATCTATAAAATTATACTAACTGCTTCTGCAAATTGTTTTAGTAAATGATTAGAGCAGTTTAAGCCAATTGAATGGCAATTGCTTTAATGTTATTTTTAGGATAACTGATAATTTAAAAAAAAATGAATACTGCAGCAGTAACAATACACGGCAAACCAATTGATGAGCAAACCCGTTGCGTTCACTACCACACCAGCCTGGATATAATTGCCATAAAGATGGCGTGCTGCCATAACTATTATCCCTGTATATTTTGTCATAACGAAACTGCCGGGCATGCTGTTACTGTTTGGCCAAAAGAGGCATTTAACACTAAAGCCGTGTTTTGCGGTTCGTGTAAAACTGAAATGAGCATTAATGAATATTTAGGCAGTAATGCTGCCTGTGCTTTTTGTGGCGCCTCTTTTAACCCGGCATGCAGTAATCATCACCACTTTTACTTTAAAACAGATCAATAATTATTCTCTTCTTTTACTACAGTAAATGCAGCAACAAATTATCTTTTTCTCACTTAAAAAATAAATGCTACGCCACCACAGCTAAATCAGCTGAGGTAATGCCGCATAAAAGTTTTACCTTTATATAAATCTGCCGGAAAAATTTACAATCTTTTCAACAGATGTACCTCTTCATTTACATCCTTAAAAGCAGCACATTTTATCACTAAATAAAAAAACATATGGCAGAAACATGGAATAAAAAAGAAAGAGAAAAGAAAAAAATGCAAAGTAAAAGAGAGAAGAAAGAAAGGATGCAGGAGCGTAAAGAAAATCCTAAGGTAAAAAGTATGGATGATATGATGGCCTATATTGATGAGAATGGAAATATTTCTGCCACACCGCCTGATCCTAAAAAAATGAGGAAAATTAAGCTGGAAGATATTGAAATTGGGGTACCACGGCAGGGCGATATAGATGCTGCTGATTTAATAAGGACAGGAACGGTTACATTTTTTAACGGTGAAAAAGGATATGGATTTATTAAAGACCAGGAAACTAAGGAGAGTGTTTTTGTACACATTAATTCATTAAAAGATCCTGTACAGGAAAACAGCAAAGTTATTTTTGAAGTGGAGATGGGGCCAAAAGGGGCCAATGCTATTAATGTTAAATTAGCGCCCGCTGGTTAACTTTATCAGATTTAATTATCAGCAGCATTCTATTGATAATATTTTTTTATAAAAACAGCGTAGAGAGGTTGATTAGTTTAAGCTATCAGCCTTTTTTGTTTTTTTAACTTTCAGTCATTTTATTTGTGCGGTAAAAAAAATACACACTATTATCAAATTATTCAGGTCACCGGGTTGCTGCTATATTTCTGCCAAAGGGATAGAATTTTTTTTGGTAAAACTGGTTTGTATTTTTAATAAATAAAAATACGAGGCAAATGATCTTATTCAAAGACTATTGCTTTTTCCAAAACCATAAATTCTAAAAACTGCAAATGTTTGCCCGTTAAATTGTCTTCAATAAAGGGTTTTCTTTCCCCTGTATCTTTATATCCATTTCTATTATACCAGTTGATCAATTCTGTTCTTGCTGTAATTACCGTCATATAAATTGCAGTATATTTTTGGTGCTGTGCATATGCTTCAGCAGCATTTAATAATTTTTTTCCTATGCCACTACCCTGCAGTTGCGGCAAAACACTCAACATTCCCAGATAAATTTTATGTTGGTGCTGCTGCAGGTTTACGCAACCTGCAATTACATTATTATTAAGGGTATATTTTAGCACCACACTTGCAGCTTGTGTCATCACTTTGCACAACTCCGTTTCATTGGTACGCACATCACCTGCAATAAGATGAGCCTCTGTGGTCCATCCTTTTTTTGAACTTTCTCCACGATAAGCGCCATTGAGCAAAGCAGTAATTTCGGCAGCATCAGCCGTAGTTGCAATGGTAATTTGTTGGTTTAAGAAAATCATCATCTCAAAATTATAAATTATTTATTTCTAAATAAATTTAAACACAAAAAAAAGCTGCCCGTTAACAGGCAGCTTTACAGCATTTTTAAAATGTAATTATTTTTTTATAATTTTTTGGCTGGCTGTAATGTTGCCATTCATAACCAGTTGAGCGATATATAAGCCAGAATTCAATTTATTTAATCCCTGCAACTGTATATTGTTATACCCTTTGTTTATTAAAGTCTGGTGGCTGATTACTATTTGCCCCGATGCATTTACCACACGTATTACAGCTGTACCTTTTTCGGTAGCAGTAAAACGTACATATAAATCTTCAACAAATGGATTGGGCGATACCTGCATGGTAATATCAGTAGCAGGCTGTAATCTTACCGCAATAACTTTGCTGTAAGAAATTTTTCCATCTATGTCAAATTGTTTTAACCGGTAGTATACCATAGTTGCCTGCTGTAATTCCGGAGCATTATCCTGGTAAGCATAATCTTTTTTTCCAGCACCCGATACCGTACCATCTAAAACTATACCAATAGCTGTATAACTAATGTTGTCAAAAGATCTTTCCAATTCAAAATGGCTGTGGTTGATTTCCTGAGCAGTAGCCCATTTTAATCCTACAGTTTTATTGTTTACCACTGCATCAAAAGAAAGATATTTTAGCGGAAGTAATGCAGCAGCAACAATATTGGTAACCGCATAATCTTTACAACCATTTCTTGTTTCAGTTAATTCAAGAGTGTAACCACCAACGATGGACGTGCTTGCGTTTTTAACATTCGAAGTAAAGCCGTTTGGCCCTGTCCACTTCCAGGTTAAACCTGCTGAATTTCCAAATGGGGTACTATAATTACTGGCAGCAGCATTTCCTCCCATTAGCGTAACATACGATAGAATGTTTGAAGGATCTAAAACTCCTGTAACTGACGCCGATGCAACTGGTTTGTAATAGTCAGAAAGTACCGTAGTGCTATCTGTATTTGTAGGGCAGCCGGCCACAATTGCACCAGTTAAAAAATATTTGCCAGGTTTATCAACAGTAATAGATGTAGCATTTGGATCAGACACTATATTTCCAGTAGTAGTAGACCACTGGTAAACTGCCCCGCTTACCGTCATAGCTGGTGATAAAGTGGTTGTTGTAACATTACAAGTTAAAACCCCAGGAGTTGCGATTTGAGCAGGAGCTTGCGGCGCATCCAAAAATTCATACGGTCCGGTAAAATCCTGTAAGGCCGATTCAAAAGTTGATGATGACCTTGTTTTTGCCATTACACGTGTAAAAGGAGGTGTGCAGGGATCCATACCTACTGAAAGAGCCGGATCAATTCCTAAACTGGTTAAGTCTATAGCCACTTCTCCAAAATCGTATGCAGCATAGTTTACAGAAACATAATTGTTTGATGCGTTACCAGAGGTTTTTGATGTAGTACCCCATGATGGTGCATTTGTATTAGCTGTAGACGCAGAACCCCAAGACTGAAAGCCCACGGGAGTTAAAGCAGTTATTTTTGCGTAGCCATAAGTAGAGCCATGAAAATTATAAGGAACAAAATTGAATTTAGCAGGAGAAACAGTGTTATAATTAATTTGAGATACCCAGATATAAACTGATATTTCTTCCACACCTGCGGTACTGTATGAAAATGAAACAGACATATCGCCGATTTCTTTTATGGTTCCATTTGGATTAAATTGCCAGGCACTGTGTCCGCCGGTTGTTGCCGGGCCAGAATTACTGAAAATGCCTGAAGTTGGGTTATAATTTACCCTTGTGCGAAACAACTCGAAATCAACATACCTGTTACCAGTGTTACCAATTGTACTTACACCCATTGCTAAAATTAATGCGCTTGGATTTGTATTGTTAATCACTGTTCCATTTCTACGCATGTGTATATATGTATCAATAATATCACCTTTATCTCCTACTGTTGCACCGCCGGGTGTAGTAGTCCAGCTCGTTGGATTATCTCCGTTCTTTGCTCCTGAAGTATAAGTTGTTAAGTCATTTTGACCACCAGAACCTGCTAATCCAAACCGGTCTCTTGCATAACGGGCATCTAAAAGCAAATATCCGTTTTGAGCCGAATACCTGTTAAAAGCCATACCACGGGAAAAAGAAACGTTTTGACCTGCAGCAATTTGAGCTGCAAAAGGTAAAGTGCCGGTAGTGTCAATTACTCCTATACCTGCATTTACACCTGCTGCATTTTTCTTAAACCAGTCAAAGCTGCCCTGAGGGGAATTTCCCGAGATGTTTTGTGACTGACCCGAAATAGCATCACCATCTATACCAAAGGCTGCTGGTAAACCGGGATTGAATTGCGCAAAATTTGTGAGGGGTAGTGTGAGAGCAGTAAATAGGAGCACAAATAATACTAATGTAAAATTCTGTTTCATTTTCTAGTGGTTTGAGATTAAAATTGAAAATTTAGAATAACCGAGGTAATCAATCATTTCTAATTTCCATGTAAAAGTAACATTACTTACGGAATACGCAAGATTTTGGATTAGTAATTTTACTGTCTTTTACGTTTATCCACGTAAAATATCCATTTTAATCAAAAATCTATATGTTTGAACACTGAATAGTAGTAAATATTTAATGATTGTTAAAAATATTTAGAAAACTTTTATTGATGTTCGAAAGTGTGTAGATTTTTATCGTTAAATGTCCCCAATCAGCTACATTTTATTAAAATATTACCTTGTAGAAAAGCCTGTTTCTGCTTCATTTTAAAAACAACCATGATTGTATTTAGATGGATAACAAAGTTCAGCTTGCTGAGAGTACCTAAAATATTTCAGGTAAAAACACTGTGTATTTATTCATTGGGATATTCCCGCTTTAACAGAATAGGGTTAACTATAAAATCTTATCAATAACCCAAAATAATTATCATTCCAACCTTCTACCATTTCGTTGTAGGCGGCATCGGGTATATTAGTATGGTGTAATTCGGCAGAAGTGCCGTTTTTATGCGGATGTAATTTTATGGTAACAATAGAATCGTCCGCTTCTCCTTCAAAATACCATTGCTGTACCAATTTTTTATTTTCTTCAAATTCAAGGTTTTTACCCACAATGCTCCCTTCCCATAAAGAAAACTCACTTCCTGGTACGGTACTCATTTCCGCCGCCTCCCCTGTCCATAGTTGAATAGTGTGTGGTAGCGTTAAAGCCAGGTACACTTCTTCGGGTTGGGCAGGAATAAGGTAATATTTCTTAAAATCTTTCATTGTTTTTTTATAGTGGTAAAGATAAAAAGCTTTACAGCGTTTACAAAAATTGTTCAAAAAAATTAAAAGACTACCTTTTGCATCATATATATATAACAATGACAAATAGTTTTGATGTTTTAATCGACTCTTACCTTGATAACAATATTGGTATTGACGCCACATTTTTAAATGAAAATTTAAGCAATGGGTTGCACCAAAATATTTTACAGTTACAAAACGACGACCTGATGATTGCCGCCGGTATCGGTAATAACCTTATAAAAGACGAACAGCAAAAAATGCGCAGCGATAAAATTTACTGGATGGATAAAAGCCATGACAATATTTTTGAACAGGAATTTCTGCAGCATATAGAAAATTTTATCGACCGGCTTAACAGCACCTGCTATACTGGTATTAACGGTTACGAATTTCATTATGCTGTTTATGAGGAAGGCAGTTTTTACAAAAGGCATAAGGACCAGTTTAAAAACGACAGCAACAGAAAATATTCTCTTATAAGTTATTTAAACCAAAATTGGTTGGATGAAGATGGCGGCCAGTTATTGGTATACCAGAATAACGCTGCACAAAAAATTCTTCCCCAATCTAAAACCGCCGTATTTTTTAAGAGCGATGAAATTGAACATGAAGTAACAAAAGCAAACCGAAGCAGGATGAGTATTACGGGATGGCTAAAAAGTTCGTGAAGAATTATATAAAAAATCCCTTAGTAAACTAAAGGATTTAATTATTTTTAAAACCGTTCGCTATTTATTGAATGCTTTTTTTAATGCATTTGCTCCGTAAGCCTGCGCATCCTTAGCCTGAGGTACAATAGCTGCCATACCAAAAAATTCATGAGTTACACCATCATAATTTTTAAAATCTACAGCTACTCCGGCTGCTTTTAATTTATCTCTTAACATTTCACCCTCTGTTTGCAATGGATCATATTGTGCGGTAATAATTGTTGTAGGCGGTAAATTTTTTAAATTGGCGTTTACTAAATCAATTAAAGGCGATTTACCATCACTGGCTTTACGTAGATATTTATTAAAAAACCAACTCATCAAAGGCCTGTCCAGTGGTTTTGCCTTTGCATTATTTTGATAGGATGCAGTAGTGGTGTCGTACCCGGCAATAGGATAAACCAGTAACTGATGTACCGGCATGGCCAAACCTTTATCCCTTGCCATCATACTTACAGCAGTGGCCAGGTTACCACCTGCACTCTCTCCGGCAATCGCAATATTTTTTGTATCACCTTTTATTGAAGCTGCATTTTTTACCACCCACTCATAAGCAGCATAACTATCATTATGAGCTGTAGGAAATTTATGCTCAGGTGCCTGCCGGTAATCTACAGATATTAATACAGCTCCGGTTTGTTCTGCAATTCCCCTGGCACTTGCATCATAGGTATCAAGGTTTGCAATTACCCATCCTCCACCATGATAATAAACTATCACAGGAAAAGGACCTTCACCTTTTGGGGTATAAATCCTCAGGTGAATATTTCCTCCCGGTACGGGAATGTTTTTCCCCATGGTATCCAATGTTGATGGCGGAACAACAATATTATTTTCTTTTATTACATCCATTGCAGCATCGGCAGGCGAATGTTGTTTACGGGCTTCGGCTGCAGACAACGTAATTAATGCAGGGTCGTTATAACTCATTAGTTTTTCAATAACTACCTGCATTTCTGGTGCAATATCTGGAGCCCATTCCGGTTTAGTACCTTTTGGTTTAAGTGTTAATGGCTGCTGGCTTTGGTTCTCTGAAGTGTTGGAATTATCCGTAACGGTAGCGGTTTCGCTTTTACGGCTATCGTTACATGAAGCCAAAATATAAAGCAAAAACAATACAAAACTCCACGTAATTCTTTTAAAAAAATTGTACAACATAATTGGTTTGATTTTAAATTAATGATGAAACATATTATTGATAACGGATAAAACTCATGCCACAAAATTTAATAAGGTTTAAAAAAATGTAAAGCCAATTGATGCTTACCAAATTTTCAACAGCTTATTATATTGCAAAAAAAATCGTTTGCTAATTTTAAAATTTAATGATTATTTTTTTGGTATGCCGTTTGTAATTTTATTTGTCTTTCCACCTCAGCATTTTTTCTCTTACAATTCCATAGTTTTTAAAGTGCAGCAACAAACTGTTGCCAGCAATTATTTATTTAAAAAATAAAAATTATGAAAGCATTAGTTTATTATGGTCCTTATGATGTAAGAGTTACAGAAATGCCCGATGCAAAAATTGAAGCGCCTACCGATGTGCTGGTACAAATTACCAGCACTAATATTTGTGGTTCGGATTTGCACATGTACGAAGGCAGAACGGATATGGAAAAAGGCCGAATATTGGGCCATGAAAATTTGGGCAGAGTAATAGAGGTTGGCAAATGTGTTGTAAACATTAAAGCAGGTGATATGGTTTGCCTGCCTTTTAATATTGGTTGCGGACATTGCATAAATTGCGAAAGTGGCCTTACCGGTTATTGCCTTACCATGAACCCTGGCAGTGCAGGCGCTGCTTATGGCTTTGCAGGTATGGGCCCGTATAGTGGTGGGCAGGCTGAATATTTAAGAGTACCCTATGGTGATTTTAATTGTTTAAAATTGCCAGAAGATGCTGAAGAAAAAGAAAATGATTATGTAATGCTTTCCGATATTTTTCCCACCGGATACCATGCCACCGAACTTGCAAATGTGCAACCAGGCGATAGCGTTGTAATTTATGGGGCCGGCCCGGTTGGGCTTATGGCTGCACACTCCGCCAGCATTAAAGGTGCCAGTAAAATTATGGTTGTAGATAATCAAAAAGACCGTTTAAAACTTGCTGAAGAATTGGGTGCCATTGCAATTGATTTTTCAAAAGCTTCGGCAGTAGAGCAGGTTTTAGAACTTACGAAAGGTGTAGGTGCCGATAAAGGTTGCGAATGCGTGGGCTATCAGTGCTGCGATAAACATGGTACCGAACATGCTAACATGACGATGAACGAATTGGTACAGGCCGTTAAAGCTACAGGTTCTATTGGTGTTGTTGGGGTGTTTATCCCAAAAGATCCAAAGTCAAAAGAGCCCCTGCAGAAAAAAGGACATATGGATTTTGATTTTGGACAATTTTGGATGAAGGGACAACGGATTGCAACCGGACAGGCAAATGTAAAATCTTACAACAGGCAGCTTTGTACATTGATCGCATCGGGAAAAGCTAAACCTTCATTAATAATTTCTCACGAACTTTCTCTGGACGAAGCACCCGAAGCGTACAAAAATTTTGATGAACGTAAAAATGGCTGGACAAAAGTAATTTTAAAACCAGGAAAAAGGGGTTCTAAAAAAAACAGCACAAATAAAACTGCAAAAAAGTAAAAAAAGATTTAGAAAAAATCTTGTCTTTATAAAGTTACTATTTAGTGTAACATTTTAACAGTATATTTTATTGCGCCATATCCGTCCTCAATATTTTGTTTTTAATTTTAAAAATAATAAAATATTGAGGAAGGATATGGATTTGATGTGGAAAGGGGAAGTGAAAATTAAAATTAGAAAGTTAATCGTTAAAAAGCAGAAGTTATGCTACACAAAAAATTACATAAATATTTATAGAATATTGTCATTGATATTTTGATGGATGATAATTTTATTTAGTTCCTGCTAAGGGGGCAGTGTTTGCACAATTAAATATAGAAGCGGCAACTTTTTCTCTGAATTCTTGATCTTTTCTCAATTGCAATTGGCGTAGCATTTCCTGCTGTTCAAATAATTGGTATTCAAATTCTGTTTGGAGCTCTTTTGTTTTATTAAGCGCATAAATTTTAAGTGCGGCATTTAATTCTGCTTCGGTTAATGCAGATAAAGAAAATGTATATTCTTTTGCTTCTGCAATAGATTGTCTGTAAAAATAGGGCTGCTCCCCTTTGTAAGCCAATACCACAGCATCGTACTTAAATAATGTGTTAAGATTTTCTTTATAATTTTTTCCTTTCTTTTGCACCAATTGAAAACTGCTTAAACTGTCAGGAATTAAATATACCAGCACACGATCAAACAGCTCTTCATTGTCTATTTTTATATTTACTTCTTTAGAAATTAGCTTTGCAACTTTGCCAGTAGCAGGGTCTTTATGTTCCATACTTTGCCTTTTAAAAGTTGCTTCCATTACGTAGGCATCTAAGTTTTTCCAACCGGTCGTGGTTATGGTTACGGAATAAAATTTATCTGCAGGCGGCACA
Source organism: Ferruginibacter sp. (assembly GCA_043756235.1). Taxonomy (GTDB): domain Bacteria; phylum Bacteroidota; class Bacteroidia; order Chitinophagales; family Chitinophagaceae; genus Ferruginibacter. Next base: position 26,318 of record JAYURK010000152.1, read on the forward strand.
ATGGTATCGTTGCAATTTCTTTTTACACCAATTTGCTTGTACGCATCAGTAAGATTAATACAAAGCTCTTCTTTAAAATTATTTTCTTCTCTGGTAAAATTCCTTAAGGCTGCTTCCCTGCTTTTGGTATCTGCAATATTATTCAGTCGTAGCAGTTCTGCATTGTATTTGGCCCAGGATTTTTCTACAGCTTCTCTGTATGCTTGTGATTTTTGTTGATAATAATTGTTGAGTTTTTGTTGCAGACCATTTGCTATATTAACGCCGCCATCTTTTCTGGCAGCAAATAATAAGAATTTTTTTCTTATTTCACCTGTAGTCTTATCTGCAATTAATTGATCTGTTATGTACAAAGGTTTGTCAAGATTTTTCAAATATATTTCTAAAATTTCGTCGGTACAAAGGCTGTGCATATAGTGTAATCTTTCTTCAAATTCTTTTGTTGCAATAATAGTGTTATTGAATTTGTTATTCCGTATTGTTTTCATTTTTGCTGGATCTATTTGATAGCTGTACGTATAATTTTCGACAAGTCGTGAAGTATCACTAATACTTGATGAATCAGGCAACGGTGAAGCATTTTTTTCTGGCATGTCTGTTCTATTTCCGTGCGGCCATCCGCTGAAAGAATAATACAAACTGTCAGTATATTTTTTATTTTGATAATTTTTTCCCAACGCTTTTACCGTGGGTATATATGTAGGCGGATAAAAATCAAGTGCAGTAATATCATAAGTTTGTAATCTTTTTTCTATTGGCTTTGGATTTACCCAGTTAATTTTCCCAGTGCTGTCATGCACACCATCAAATAATTGCATTGCAGGGTTTATTTCTTTTGCAGGCACACGTACTGCAATTTCTTTTAAGAGAGAAAGTTCTTCATCATCAGCATAACCTTTAATTGAAAACATTCCAGCTGTTTGTAACAGCTCATTATTACTCATGGTAGAAAGTCCGCTCTTTATAATATCCTCCGGAGTTAAAGCAGTTTTAATTTCTAATTCAACTTTACTTTTGCTGAATGCATTTGCCGGTATGGCGAATACTAAGCCGCCTTTTGTTTCAATAATTGTATCGTTGGTATTATTAATATCAAATTTTTCAGGCGCAGGAAAACTTTTTGACGAGGAACTTTTCTCACCTTTTTTAGCATTGCGAAAAAAGTCATTTTTTAAAGCGTAGAAAATAAAAGCTGCAATTCCAAGCCCTGCAATTATTCCCCATCGGATTAACTGCTTTGTAATAAATCTTTTTTTAATAGCTTTTGCAAACTCATTTTTTAACCCTGCATTTTCTACCGCCATAATAATTTGCTTTTGAATATTAAGCTCTTGCAGTAAATTTTTATCTGTTGCAAGTTTTTCTTCAAATAAATTTTTTTCTTCCGCACTCATTTCATTTTGCAGATACCGGTCTATTAGTATGCTGTTACTATCCATGAGCATCATTTTTTACAAGTGTTAAATAATTTTCTTTTGCTTTTTGAATGCAGCGGTATTTTTGGTTTTTAGCTATTTTTTCATCGCTGAAAGCAAGTATGCCGGCAATCTCCCTAAAATTTTTCTTTTTAAAATAAAACAATATAAGCAGTTGCTTGCATTTTTCTCCCAGTAAATTAAAAGCAGCTGTTGCAATAGTAAAGCCATGTTCTTCTTCAATAATAACATCCGCTATATCTGTATTGGATTCGTCAGCAGGTAATTTTTTTCTTCTCCGTAATTCGGTAAGCCATAAATTTTTTGCTATTGCATTAAGGTATGTAGTAAGAGAAACGGACAACACAAATGCTGTGCTGTTTACTTTTTTGTAAAGTATCACCAATGCATCCTGAAAAATATCTTTTGCATCTTCCACTGTTCCGCTGTTGGTACAAATATATTTTTTTATAGACGGTAAAGCATTGTACAGCCCGTTTACAGCCTTGCTGTATTTATTATTTTTTAAGTGTTCAATTATTTCGGTATCGGTCATTTAATTGGCTTATATAAGTTAATGCCAGTTTTAGCAAAAGGTCATCACTAAAAATAAAATATTTTTTTAGGGGAGAAAAATAATCAATTTTACAAACAACCATCTCTCAGCATCTTCATATACACCAGACCTTTTGTTCTGGCAAAATTAATGTTGGTATCAGGGATATTTTCTGCGTGCTTATAATTTTGTAAAGCTTTATCAATACTGGCTTCTCTTAATAAATGCAGCATGGGATAAACCGAGCGGTTAGTATAATTAGCTGCATCATTTTCTGAAGAGCCGGCAAATAAATATAAGGGATGAAAACTGGCTACCTGGTAAATACCTTCGTAGCCATTTTGCTGTAAAAGTTTTTCTGCTACTGCCACAATATTCAGGTAATCCTCAAACTTTTGAAAAGCATTGGGAAATATTATTAAACTGGTTTCAATGGCCGCATCTTTATCCAGCCGTACGACTTCCTGTAAAAATGATTGCAGGCAAATAACAGCGTCATCACTGTTCTCTACAAAATAATGGATAGTTTTTTGTTTTATAACATTGGCCGCAAAAGGGCAAAAATTGCATCCGGCAACAACATCCTTTATCCACTTTTTAGTTTGGTTTATTACCAATTGTTTTTCATCCATCATTATAATTTGTAACCCTGTAAAGCTAATTGTATTTATTTATTATGGATTATAAAAATAAACTGTGGTAATTTTTTTTCTCCTGCACATCAGTGTACTTTCACACCATAAAAAAATTGATATTATGAGTTTACTTTTTGCTGAGCTGCAAATTAAAAGCATTACCCTTAAAAACCGAATCATGGTTTCTCCCATGTGCCAGTATTCCTGTACAGATGGCTTTGCAACCGATTGGCACCTGGTACATTTGGGCAGCCGTGCCGTGGGCGGTGCAGCACTAATTATGCAGGAGGCGTCGGCTGTTACTGCAGCTGGAAGAATTACCTATGGCGACCTGGGCATTTGGAAAGATGACCATATTGAAAAATTAAAAACTATTGTTGATTTTATTCATGCACAGGGTGCGGTTGCCGGTATTCAGCTGGCGCATGCCGGACGTAAAGCAAGCTGCGAAAAACCATGGCTTGGGGGCAAACAAATTAAAAACGGCATTAATCACTGGCAAACTGTTGCTCCTTCTCCCCTTGCATTTAACGATGATGATATGATACCGCATGAATTAACTGCTGAAGAGATTGCACGTAGCATAAATGATTTTAAACAAGCTGCTATCCGGGCCGAAAAAGCAGGCTATAAAATAATAGAGATTCATGCAGCGCATGGATATTTGATAAACGAATTTTTATCTCCGTTAAGTAACCATCGCCAGGATGAATATGGTGGCAGTTTTGAAAACCGCATTAAAATTTTAATTGAAATTATTGAAACAGTACAAAACGTTTGGCCGGAAACATTGCCTTTATTTGTTCGTATTTCTGCCAGCGATTGGGCCGAAGGCGGCTGGACGATTGAAGATTCTGTGAAGTTATCTTTCATCTTAAAAAATAAAGGTGTTGATTTAATTGATGCGTCATCTGGCGGAATTGTGCCTTATGCAAAAATTGCGGCAGCGCCGGGTTACCAGGTACCTTTTGCAGCAGCAATAAAAAAACAAACAGGAATTTTAACGGGTGCTGTGGGCATAATTACTTCAGCAGAACAGGCAGAAGAAATTTTGCAACAACAACAGGCGGATATTATTATAATAGCCAGAGAGCATCTTCGTGATCCTTATTTTGCATTGCATGCCGCTAAAGAATTGGATGTTGATATTGCATGGCCCGATCAGTATGCCAGGGCTAAAAGATAAAGTACATTTTTTGTTGCAAGTTTTTTTAATTCAAATATCCCGTTTATTTTCATGCTATGCCAGCAACTCATCCGCACATACAAAATTTAATTACCTGTATTAATTTAGAAGAAAAAGAACAGGTAAAAAGATTTAGTTTAGATCAGCAGCATACTTTAAAATCTTTAAAGGCTGAAGGCCTGGCCCTGCATCCCATAGTAGTTACCCGTAAAAACTTTGGTTATGCCGATTATCCTGAAATTAGTTTTAAATTAAATTTTCCGCCAGAAACAAATTTTTTTAAAGATGGTGCAGCCATTGAATGTTTTTGTACCGGAGAAGATGCAGTTAAAGGTGTATTAATAAATTTAGATGGAAAGAATGGTGAGTTCCGTTTGTTTGCGCCTGATTTTCCGGATTGGATTGAAGACGATGGAGTGGGCATTAAATTAGCTCCTGATCAACGCACTACCACTATTATGAAAACGGTGCTCAATAATTTAGAGCACGATAAGCCACTCTTTAAATTGTTTGAACAATTACATAATGCAACCGCAATTGAACACCATGTTACCAGTAACAATACAGGCACACTTTTTTTTGATAATAAAAATTTAAACCAAAGCCAGCAACAGGCAGTTGCTGCCATTACACAAAATGAAAATATTTGTATTGTACACGGCCCGCCAGGTACCGGTAAAACTACTACGCTGGTAGAAGCCATTGTACAATTGGTAAAAGCTGGTGAAAAAATTTTGGTTGCTGCACCCAGCAATACTGCTGTAGATAACATCACCAAAGCATTAATTGCCCAACAGGTAAAAGTATTACGTGTAGGTAATACCAGTAAAGTGGAGGAAAGTATTTTTGCACACACACCAGAAGGAAAATTAAATAACAGCAAACAACTAAAAGAAATAAAGCAATTAAAAATACGTGCCGAAGAATTTAGAAAGATGGCATTGAAATATAAAAGAAGTTTTGGTAAAGCCGAAAGAGAGCAACGCAACCTTTTATTTAAAGAGGTAAAAAATATACGAACCGAAATTAAAAAATTGCAGGCTTATAACGAAGAAAAATTATACAGCGAAGCAGCAGTTATTTTAGGTACACCGGTTGGATTGTATGATGCAAAAATTAATCACCTTACTTTTCATTCTTTATTTATTGATGAAGCCGGGCAGTGTATAGAGCCATTGGCCTGGTGCATATTTTCATTGGCGCAAAAATATGTACTGGCCGGCGATCACTTACAATTGCCGCCAACGGTTTTAAGTAACGAGGCTGCAAGGCTGGGGTTAAACAAATCTATTTTGGAAGTAGCTATTGCGGCAGTAAAAAATATTTTTCTCCTCAACATACAGTACCGGATGAGAGCAGCTATTGCTGGTTTTTCCGGAGCGTATTTTTATAAAGGGTTATTACAAACCGCTGCACACCTCACCAACACTGGCGCACATATTTTTTTTATTGATACTGCAGGTTCGGGCTATAACGAAGAGCATGGAGCTGATGGCAGTAGCCTGCAGAATAAAGGTGAATTACAAATTGCACAAAAACTTTTACAAACCGAAGAACTGGATGAATTACAAACTGTATTTATTTCGCCTTATGCAGGGCAGGTTGCAGCTGCAAAAGAGGTTTTACCTAAATTGCTCCGTTGCAGTACTATCGATAGTTTTCAGGGGCAGGAAAAGGAAAATATTATTTTATCGCTGGTAAGAAGTAATGATGATGGCGATATTGGTTTTTTAAAAGATTACCGCAGGATGAACGTTGCCATTACCCGGGCAAAAGAAAAATTATTTGTAATTGGAGATAGTGCAACAATTGGTGCCGATGCATTTTATAATGCCTTTTTAACTTATATCGAAACCAGCGGAACTTACCGAACGGTTTGGGAATTTGAGTTGTAATATTTCGGTTTATACCGATTAGCCTGTTGACAATATTTATAGGCCAGCTAATATAAAACTCTTCTCCAATTTTGTTTTTTTACATTCCACTTATCAATTTTTTATTAAAAGAAATTCTTTGGTTTAATTAAGCACCTTAAGCAATTCTAATTGTTTAGATTTTTTATATGAGTGTTTTTTTTTCAAAAAAAAAGGGCCCGTATAAAAATACAGCCCCGGTTTAAATCCAATATCCTATGAAAAACTAAATAGGTTTAAACAAACCGTAAGCCAAATAAATTACAGTACTATTTAGTATTTAAAAAATTGTATTGAGGAAAGTAATCAGCAGCGCCGTTAACAATTGTGGAATTTATTACCAAAGCTGATGTGTGAATTAGTTATTGTCAAACAATGGGCACTCGTGGTTGATGAACAATGGAGATTAAAGAAGTTAGTGCAATTAAGATTAAAGGCGCTTGTAAAAATAAAAAAGGGCCAGTATAAAAATACAGCCCCGATTTAAATCCAATATCCTATGAAAAACTAATTATACTTAAACAAACTGCAAGCCAAAACGTTTTGAGTGTAAAATTCTGCTTAAAATTTTATTTTGAGGAAACTTATGGGCATATGTTAAAATAATAAGGGAAAATTTGCCCCTATTAACATGCATACTTGTATAATTGGGATGCTATGGTTTTTTTAAAATGGCTACTGTTAACCGGCTGATGCAAATTAATTTTTCTTTATCATCAATAATTTTTATATCCCAAACATGTGTGGAAGCGCCAATATGTAAGGGCGTGCAGGTGGCAGTAACATATCCGCTTTTGGCACTTCGAACGTGGTTGGCATTTATTTCGAGGCCAACACAAATAAATTTTTCGGGATCAATTATAAAATGCGACGCAATACTGCCAACCGTTTCGGCCAATGCACAACTTGCACCGCCATGCAGTATGCCATAAGGTTGTTTGGTACGGTTGTCTACCGGCATTTTCATTTTTAAAAAATCATTGCCAACTTCTACCCATTCCATTCCTAAATGTTCACCCATAGTATTTGGGCCCAGCGGTTTTAAATTGGGTAGCGAAAAATTTTTATTAAACCAGATAGACATTACAGTTTGTTATTTTTAATGTATTCATTTACGGCGTGTGGTAAAAATTGGGATACATTGCCCCCATTGCGTAATACATCACGAACCAATGTGGAGGCTACCGACGTAAACTGCGGCAGGCAGGTTAAAAAAACTGTTTCCACATGTCCATCTAAACTTCTGTTCATGTCTGCAATGGCTTTTTCGTATTCAAAATCGTTAACATAGCGGATGCCTCTTAAAATAAAATTGGCCCCAACTGTTTTGCAACATTCAACGGTTAAGCCGTTATACACCACGGCTTCTACTTTACTATTGCCTTTATAAATTTCTTGTATCCATTGCAACCGCTGTTCATCACTAAACATGGGTACCTTATTTACATTGCTGCCAATACCAATTACTAATTTATCAAACAAAGGCAAAGCCCGGTCGATAATATCAATATGACCAAGTGTAACCGGATCAAAAGTGCCGGGAAATAAACAGATACGCTGCATAATTTCAGATTTATGATTTCTAATTTTAGATTTTTTAAACAACGCACAGTTTTTTAAATCTGCTATCGTACATCTAAAATCAAAAAAATATTTAAGCTTTGCTACCTGCTAACAGGTACATCACCGCCATTCTTACTGCCACACCATTTTCTACCTGTTGTAAAATTATAGACTGATTGCCATCTGCCACATCACTGTCAATTTCTACACCGCGGTTTATTGGGCCGGGATGCATAATTACAATTTGTTTTTTTAATCCGTCTAATAATTTTTTGCTTACACCGTAAGCCAGATTGTATTCTCTTAATGAAGAAAATAAAACCTGGTTTTGCCGCTCTAATTGTATGCGTAAAACATTTGCTACATCACACCACTCCAATGCTTTTTTTAAATTGTATTCTACTTTTACTTCCAAAGCCTCGCTGATGTATTTTGGAATAAGTGTTGGCGGGCCTGCCACCATTACTTCGGCTCCCATCTTTTTTAATAAATAAATATTGCTGAGTGCAACACGGGAGTGCATGATATCGCCAATCAACACCACTTTTTTTCCTTCCAGCGATCCTAATTTTTCCTGTATAGAAAAAGCATCCAGTAAAGCTTGTGTTGGATGTTCGTTAATACCATCGCCTGCATTTATTATTGCAGCAGGAATATGTTTTGCTAAAAAATGCGGCGCCCCGCTTGCACTATGGCGCATTACCACCATATCCACCTTCATACTTAAAATATTATTTACCGTATCTAAAAGTGTTTCTCCTTTGGCTGCAGATGAGCCCGCCATGGTAAAATTTATGGTATCGGCGCTTAATCGTTTTTCGGCAAGCTCAAATGAAATCCTGGTACGTGTACTGTTTTCGTAAAATAAATTTACAATAGTTACATCCCGTAAGGAGGGTACTTTTTTAATGGAGCGTTGTAAAACTTCTTTAAACTGTGCAGCGGTAGATAGAATTAAGGAAATATCCTGCGGAATGAGATCTTTAATGCCTAATAAATGTTTGGTAGATAGTTGCATTAAGCAGCGAAGTTAAAGGTTTGCCTCAGATTACACAAATTTTCACAGATTGATTACGGATAAAATTAATTGATAATTAAAAATATAAGCACCACAAATCTTTTACTGAAAGACAGCAGCGTTATTAAACCTTAGTGACCCCTTTAGCGGACTGGGGTTAATAGAGCACCACTTCTTCCTGCTCCCACTCTACTTTTACTTTTTGAGACGTGATGGTATCAATAGCTTTGCCGCAATAATCTGGTTGAATAGGCAGTTCCCTGTTAAATCTTCTGTCTACCAATACACATAATTCAACTTTTTGCGGTCGGCCAAAATCCTGTAAGGCATCTAATGCTGCTCTTATGGTTCTGCCTGTATATAAAACATCATCTATTAAAATAACTTTTTTGCCTTCAATAGAAAAAGGAATTTCAGTTTTATTTGCTACATGTAACTCTTCCCTTATGTCATCGCGGTAAAAAGTTATATCTAAAACTCCGTATTGCACGGCCACGTTGGGTAAAAGCTGCATGATTGCCTCCACAATTTTAGCACTCACTTTTACGCCCCTGGGTTGCAGGCCTATAAATACCACTTCATTTAAATCAAGTTGATTTTCTAAAAGCTGGTGGGCTAATCTTAAAATAGTAAGTTGCAATTGTGGTTTATCCAGTATAATTTTCAAAATTTATAAATTGTACAGCGAATTTATCGGTAATTTATGAAATAAAAAAAGGGTTGAAAAATCAACCCATTAAATCAAAATGCTTTTGCTGTTAATTTATTTACGTTTTGTTGGTTTAAACTGGTAAAACACACCTGCCTGAAAAACACGGTTCATATATTTTTCCGCAGTGTTTTCTCTAATATTAGAAAGACCCAGGTTATACCTTGCATCAACTCCAAAACCAGAAGGTGTAATATAACCTAATCCAAAAGCCCAGCTCACATCAAGTGTTTTGTAATCGGATTTTATGTTTGCATCTATCGCTCCTTCTTTATAATCTGCACTAACTAATGCACCAACTTGTGGTCCTGTTTCAATTCTAAAACCCGATTTAGTCATGTACTGCAGTAACACCGGTAAGTTAATATAATTTAAAGCTACAAACTGGTCAGCGTTGTTACCAGTACCCTCTCTTTTATAGCCCTGACCAGAAAAAGTTAACTCTGGTTGTACAGCAAAATGATCAGAAACATGGATATGTGCCAAACCGCCAACATGAAATGATGTACGGGAATCTACAGCGGATGCTACATCTTTTACTTTTACTTTGGATGAATTAACACCACCCTTCAATCCAAATTCTACGTGTTGTGCTTTTGCAAAAAAAGCCCCTAAAATCATTGTTGTTGCAAAAAATACTTTTTTCAAAATAATTAATTTAGTTAAGAAATAATTTCACTATCAATAATTCAAACATTATGCCAGTATAAGCTTTGTTACTTTTTTACGCTGTAAGAATGCAGAATTAAATATTTACAGTTGAATGGGTTAGAAAAAATAATTTCCCACTGTGGAATATATTTCCCAGAGATAATTTAATTAAAAAGCCGTTTCCTTAACTGGAAACGGCTTTAATGATTACATCAATTTTTTATTTTTCCTGTAAAAATGCATAGCGGTAATCGGAAGGTGGATTAAATGTTTCTTTTATTGTTCTTGCACTTAACCAACGGTATAAATTTAATAAAGAACCTGCTTTATCATTTGTGCCACTTGCTCTTGCACCACCAAAGGGTTGCTGGCCTACCACTGCACCGGTTGGTTTATCGTTGATATAGAAATTTCCTGCACTGTTGCGTAATTTGTTTGTGGCCAGTTCTACCGCATAACGGTCTTGTGCAATTACTGCGCCTGTTAATGCATAAGGAGAAGTATTGTCTACAAGCTTTAAAGTTTCTTCATATTTATTTTCATCATACACATATATGGTAAGTACCGGTCCAAATAATTCTTCGCACATAGTTACATAATATGGATCGGTAGTTTCAATTATAGTTGGTTCAATAAAAAATCCATCTGTTTTATCACATTTGCCGCCTATCCAAATTTTAGCGTTGCTATCTCTTTTACGTGCAAGCTTTATATACCCTTCCAGTTTATCAAAACTTTTTTCGTCAATTACAGCGTTTACAAAATTGGTAAAATCTTCTACCGTTCCCATCTTCATGGTTTTAATTTCTGCAATCAATTTCTTTTTTATTTCTGCTGCAATATTGGAGGGGATGTATGCTCTTGAAGCTGCACTGCATTTTTGCCCCTGGTATTCAAATGCACCACGTGCCAATGCTGCTACCACCACATCGGGGTTAGCCGATTTATGAGCAATAACAAAATCTTTTCCTCCTGTTTCGCCAACAATACGTGGATAAGATTTATACATCCCCATATTTTTGCCGATGGTTTCCCACATCCTGTTAAACACACCGGTGCTTCCGGTAAAATGTATTCCGGCAAACTCCGGATGGTTGAAAACAATTTCTCCAATAGTAGGCCCATCAATAAAAACTAAATTAATAACGCCGTCGGGTAAACCGGCTTCCTGCAAAATTCGCATAAACATTTGTGCGCTGTACACCTGGGTGTTGGCACATTTCCAAATTACAACGTTACCACACATGGCAGCCGATGTGGGCAGGTTACCACCGATTGCAGTAAAATTAAAAGGCGTTAAGGCAAAAACAAAACCTTCCAATGGGCGGTACTCCATCCTGTTGTTCATGCCACTTCCGCTAATAGGTTGCTGGCGGTAAATATCACTTAAGAAATGAACGTTGAATCTTAAAAAATCTATTAATTCGCAGGCTGCATCAATTTCTGCCTGGTAGCAATTTTTACTTTGCCCAAGCATAGTGGTTGCATTTATGTAAGGCCTGTATTTTGTGGCTAAAAGATCTGCCGCTTTTAAAAATATATTGGCCCTGTTCTCCCAGCTCATACCTGCCCATTTGTCTTTTACTTTTAATGCTGCATTTATTGCTTTGGTAACATGTTTGGCTTCTCCAATGTGAAACTGCCCCAGTAAATGTTTACGTTCGTGCGGCGGTCGAATTTCCATTGTCTTTCCAGTCCGTATTTCTTCACCGCCAATGTACATAGGCACATCAACTTTTTCTTTCTTTAATTCGGCTATTACTTCTTTTAACCGTTTTTTTTCTGCCGAACCGGGAGCATAATTCAGTACTGGTTCGTTTGCAGGAATGGGGTAATAAAAATCTCCGTATTGCATAATTTTTAATTTTATCGATTGTAAAAAGTTCCGTAAAGGTATGTTGTACAAGTGAGTCCAGAGGCATCACACAAAACCTTTCTCGGGATTTAAAATGACACAACGATGCTTAATAGAATTTCAAATGATTATTCCAAAAAATTTAACGCAAAGTACGCTAAGGTGCGAAGACGCAAAGAAAAATGCAAGTGCAAAATTTTGCGACATAGCTTCTTTGCTGCTTTGCTTGAAAACCTACGCTTCTGTCTCCTTCTCACTCATTAAATAAGCTTTTATAAAGCCATCCAGTTCTCCATCCATTACCGGCCCCACATTTCCTACTTCATAATCGGTGCGGTGGTCTTTTATCATTTTATAGGGATGAAAAACATAACTGCGTATCTGGCTGCCCCATTCTATCTTTTTCTTTTTACTGTTGGCAGCATCTTTTATTTCGTTGCGTCGCTGCAATTCTATTTCGTACAAACGGCTCTTCAGCATTTGCATGGCTAACTCACGGTTACCCAATTGGCTCCTGTCCTGCTGGCAAACTACCACAATGCCTGTAGGAATATGTGTTAACTGTACTTTAGTTTCTACCTTGTTTACATTTTGTCCGCCGGCACCACCACTTCGGCTGGTTTCCATTTTTACATCAGCAGGATTAATTTCAATGTTTATAGTATCATCTACCAGCGGATAAACATTTACCGATACAAAAGAAGTATGCCTTCTTGCATTACTGTCAAAAGGAGAAATACGCACCAATCGGTGTACACCACTCTCCGATTTTAAAAAACCATAAGCAAAGGCTCCTTCAAATTTATAGGTACAGGTTTTTATGCCTGCGCCATCGCCCCATTGCCAGTCCATTTCTGTAACGCTCCAACCCTGCTTTTCGCCGTACATCCTAAACATACGGGCCAGCATTTCGGCCCAGTCCTGACTTTCGGTTCCGCCGGCGCCACTGTTAATTTGCAGCATGGCGGGTAACTCGTCTTCGGGTTCGTTTAAGGTACTTTTAAATTCTGCTTCTTCAATTTTATTTACAGCGTCATTAAACGCTTCTTTCACTTCTTCTTCAGAAGTATCGCCTGCTTTCCAAAATTCAAACAGCACCGTAAAATCTTCTACGGCAGTGTTAACTGAATAAAAAAGATTTATCCAGTATTCATTAACTTTTGTTTCTTTTAAAATGGCGGTGGCTCTGGCGTTATCATCCCAAAACCCTGGCGAAAGTGAAAGTTGTTTATCGTTAACTGTTTTAGCTTCCCTGTTTTCTACGTCAAAGAAATCTCTTCAAAACCACTGTACGGTCTCTCAGAGCCTTTATCTGTTCTATTGTCATGCTGCAAAAATAAGAAAATTAAGTTTAGGTAGAGGTTTAGAAGTTTAGGGTTTAGAAGTTTAGAGGTATAGAGTTTTGGGGTTTAATAGAAAGACAAAATTTTTTTGTGACATTACATGTAAGCATGATACCTGTGCTGCATCATACCTATTAAAGTAAATGTTAGTAGTGTGCTAGTTTAACTTTTATCAGAGCAGATTTATCTTCAAATAAAAAATCCCGTAAACAAAAACTATTTTGTTTACGGGAAAATTATAAGCTAACAGTATTAATTAAATGTTGCTACAACGCTTATTTTAGGATCTGTTGCAACTTTACCGGCACCAATTGCTGGCCCGTTAATACCGTAGTCGGCAACCATTACATTAAAATCAGCTGTAGTGTTAATAGATTTTCCTGCAACTACAATTGTTGCTGTTGTGTTAACAGGTTTTGTAACTCCGTGCATGGTTAAATTACCAGCCACGTTTGCACTGTAAGTACCATCTGTTTTAAAATTAACTTTGCTCAGGTTGGTGATTTTACCTTTAAAAGTTGCTTTTGGAAATTTGTCAGAATCCATCCAGGTAGCGCCATTAAAATGCTCCTGTATTTTTGGATTAGAGAAAGCAAAGTTTTTGATTGCAGCTTCAAAAGCGATATCACCGTTTTTTGTATTAAGACTGGCAATAGTTGTTTTGTTTTCTGCTTTTGGCAATGCATCCAGTTTGGTTGTTGCATCAAAATTAATAGTTGCAGAAGTTGTTGTTCTTTTCTTTTGGGCGAATGATACGCTTACTAATGTTGCAAAAGCTAAAAAGAGAATAGTTTTTTTCATTGTTTGTTTTTAATTGAGTTATAAAATTTATTTATTTACGGCACATCTTTTAAAAGTTATTGACATGGTTTCCAAAATTTCGCTGTAAGATCCGTTACTGAAGGAACCTTTAATAGAAACACTGTCTCCTTCTTTTAATTGCTTTGCCTCCTGCAAATGCTGTTCCTGAAAAGCGAAAATAATATAAGCATCCGTTAAAGTGTCTGTGAATTTTATGTTAATGGTGGTATCAGCAGGTTCTGTTTCGCTAACCCGGCCATTTACAGTAATAATCTGGTCTTTATATTTTTGGTTGGCCACATTTTCGTTTTGTTCAAACTCCTTTATAAAATCCATGGCGTTCACTGTAAAAGCAGCTTTTCTTTCAGCAGTATCCGTAAATTTCTCCGTAAAAATATACCATATAACCGCTGCTCCTGCTAACAATAAAATTACTCCGGCAATGATTATCTTTTTTATCCAGGAAGCAGGCTTTTTCTTTATGTTTTCCATAGTTCACTTATTTCAAAGACTCAAAAATAGCTAAAATTTATTAATGTTTAAACATTATTTTAAGTTATTTTCAAAAATTAAGGTTGTGGAATTTATTTGTTTTTGGTTAAGGCGTTTTGATTGTGCATAAAAAGGTGCAAAACAAGTGCATAAAACTACAGTAAAATATTTGGAAATACTTCTACTGAAATAGTACTTTTATAGAACAATTGAGAAGCATAAATACTGTAAAAAGTAAGAAAGTTACTCAAACAAAAGCATCGGGTTAGTAAGATACAGGTTTAAGCAATTAAACAGGTAGCAACAAAACTTGATGCTTTTTTTATTTTTCTGTAACAGCCAATTTACAGAAATTGCACACTCAATTTTTTATGCCTGCAACTACCAACCGCTATTTTGTTTTATATAAGCCTTTCAACATGGTTTCGCAATTTAAAAGCTCCCACAAGGTGGGCTTGTTAGGCGATATTAATTTTAATTTTCCGGAAGGCACGCATGCAATTGGCAGATTAGACAATCATTCTGAAGGCTTGTTATTATTAACTACTAATAAAAAAATTACCCGATTATTATTTTTAAGTAACATACCGCACAAAAGAACCTACCTGGTTCAGGTTAATAATATAGTAAGTGCCGAAAACATAGAACGGCTTAAAAATGGAGTGCATATCAAAATTAAAGAAGGTGTAATGTATAGTACCGGTGCCTGTGAAGTTATGGTTACAGATTCTCCAGAAAAATATTGTACCCTTGCACCCAGGCTAACCGGTTATCCCCCATTTACCTGGCTGCTGATTACTATTACAGAAGGAAAATTCCACCAGGTGAGAAAAATGATTGGTGCAATAAAACATAAATGTAAAAGGCTGATAAGAGTGAGCATAGAAGACCTCACATTGGGAATACAACAACCGGCCTCCGTAAGAGAATTAGAGGAAGATTTATTTTTCTCCTTACTTAAACTGCAACCACTCAATATTGATTTGCCTGATTGTACATGTTAAATCTTTCCACAATTATAGCTTAATACATTAATTAAAAAGATGTGGCATTGAAATTGCCGTTTTCAAATTGTTCTCATAAACCTAAATCTTATTAGATGAAACTTCAGTTTTTTAAAAATATACAATTTACCAAGCTCATTAAAGCAGAAGGCAGGTTAAGAGAATTTAATTTTCGAAACCATTTAAGCCCGGTACAAAAAGATATTTGTTCGGTAAATGTTACTGATGACAGGGGAAACAGGATTATTTTTGAAATGCAAAAACAAGAATCGGGCTGGAAAATTGTGCAATCTCAATTACCACCCTGGATAATGGAAAACGAAGAGAATTTTAAACAATTAATAGAAGAGGAACTAAAATAAATTTATAAACTTAAATTGGCCAGGTTATTAAGTAGTTGGATAGGCCCCGTTTTGATTGATTTGTTTTTGTTTTTTTTGTATACGCTGATAATGATTACTTTACTAAAATTAATGTGCAAAATTTATTGCATTTGCTATACTCCTGAGTATTTTTATTGGACCTTACATTTATCTTTTCAAAAACATTTTAAAAAAGAAAGCAACTATAAGTTTTGCTACTTTCCTACGGTTTAAAATATCAAAAAACTGTTTTCAACTTTTCAAAAGCTTCCCTGCTCACCACAAATATACTTCCATGCCTTATCCCTTTTGGCAAAACAATATTTTCGCTAACATCCGTCCAGGTTTTTAAATCGGTTGATTGGATGGCACCGTACTGGTGATCCCGGTATTTATCAAAATAAACAATCCAGGTTTTGCCGATTTTTAATGTTGTGGGGCCTTCTGCCCAATAATTACCTGTGATGGGTAATGATGGCGAGGAGAAACCTTTAGTTAATTTTTTACTGGTAGCTATCTTAATATTTTTTTGTGGCGGTAATCTTGTTTCATCTTTTAAAAACATGATGTACTTATTGCCATCAGCAACAATGGTTGCATCAATTACATTAAAATCTTTATCGTACAACAATTTTGCTTTGCTGAAAGTTTTAAAATTTGTTGTGGTTGTATAATACATCCGGTGATTGTAACCGTTTTCTATAAATGAATCTATTTTATATTTACCGGCAATGGTAGTAGCCCAGTAAATAAGGTATTGCTTTTTCTTTTTATCGTAAGTAATCTCCGGAGCCCAGCAATTTCTGGCACTGTCTTCCTGCGCCATTACAGGAATAAATTGTTGCTCACTCCAATTTATCAAATCTTTACTTTTGGCATATCCAATGCCTTTATCATTCCAGCTCACCGTCCAAACCATATGAAAAAAACCATCTGCTCCTTTTATTATACAAGGATCCCTCATCAATTTATCATTGGCTACCGCAGGTTTTAAAATACTCCTGTCGTTATTTAATGCAGTCCATTTGTAGCCATCATGGCTATAGGCTAAATGCAAACCATCTTTACCATTATTTTTAAAGTAAGAGAAAAGATACACTGCATTGTCAGCTGTTTGTGCTGACATTTTAACGCCTGCCATTAAAAAAATAATCAGCACACAAATTTTATTGTTCATCATTTTGTTTTTGCAACTAATTTTTCATATTCAATACATGCCTGTATAAATGGACCGATGGCTTTAAGATCATCATCACGTTTGGGTTCATTTACATAATATTCATAACTGCCATCACGGTAAGGAATGCCACCCAACCCTGCACCGGCAACGGCTTGTAAATAATGTACTTTACCGGCTTCATCGGTGCGTACAAAATTTTTTATAATTCCATTATAAGCTTTTGTAACAGCAGGCATAAAATTTATGCTGATGTATTTTTTGTTAATTGCTTTTGATAATGCATACAAAAACATAGCTGATGAAGATGATTCCAAATAATTCAATTGCTGCCCGGCTTTGTTAGTTACCTGCCACCACACACCTTCTTTAGCATCCTGAAATTTTATTAATGCTGCAGATAAACGGTTTAAAATTGCGGTCAGCTCTACGCTTCTTTTATAATTTGCAGGTAAATAATCCAGCACATCTACCAATGCCATCATGTACCAACCCATGGCACGACTCCAAAACTCCGGCGATACACCTGTGTTTTTATTGGCCCATTTTTGCAATTTACTTTCATCCCAGCCATGATACAGCAAACCAATTTTTGCATCACGACTGTATTTTTCCATCCACACAAATTGGTTTACGATATCATCAAACTTTTTTGAGTCGTTAAATAGTACTGCATATTCTGTTGCAAATGGTTGCGCCATATACAAACCATCCAACCACATTTGCGTGGGATATTTTAGTTTATGCCAGTAGCCGCCAATTTTATTTCGGGGCTGCCAGGCTAACTGGTTATATAATGTAGTTGCGGCTATTTTATATTTTTCTTCTTTTGTGCTTTGATACAAATGCAGCAATTGCCTGCCGGCTGGAATATTGTCGCTGTTGTATTCTTCCATCACATAAGTTCTTATCGTACCATCTGCGGCTATAAAATGATCTACAATATTTTTTGCATAATCGGAATACTTTTTATCGCCAGATGTTTGCGCTAATTTTTCAAAGCCCTGCAGCACTACGCCCATTTCATAATTCCAAACCGCAGGCCGCGTATTTTGTGCCTGCTCTATTGTTTGCCCCGGTAAAATTTGTTTGTCCTGTTCCAGGTGACTTGCATATTTTTTTACCACCATCGAATCTTTGTAGGTTGCCATAATGGTTTCGGCAAGTTTAATGGCGTAGTGGGTTTGGGCAATATTTTGCTGGCTAAGTAAAATAATGAAGTAAGAAATAAGGATTGACTTTTTCATATGCAAGCTTTTATTTTTTCATTTACAAAAAACTGAATTAACTTTTTTGCAGTTAATTTTATTACAAAAAAAACAAAGTAAAAAACTTCGTTTATTAAATGCCCTATGAGGGCAACAGGTTGGTTTAGAAAAAGCCAACCAGCTTCAGGGACGAAACAGAACTTTCGCCCCTAACGGGGCGCTTGAGCAACTAAATAAATTCTTTTTCTACCAACCTTATGTCCCGCTGGGACAATAATACAAACGATTTACTGTAACTAGCTAACCACTTATTTTCTTTGCTCAATAGAATTAATACTGTACAAGAGTGTCCCGCCTAAGGCTGGACCAATGAAGATGATTAAAGAAATCCTGTTCGGCCCAAAAATCAAAACACATCATCCACAACAGGCCTGCTGTAATTTTCTTTACCCTCATTTGTTTTAGGCATTCCAAAATAAAAATACAATGTTCTTTTTTTATTACCGCTTAGATGATTTAATTCGCTTTGCGGACCATAAACTTTTGTATTGGTAGTTAAGCCAGTTGCCAGTTTGGTGCCTATTGGCGGGATACAATCTAAAAAAGAAATATTGCCTGCTGGAATTTCGGGATGTGGTTTTGCTGCGGCACTCAAGGCATAAAAATCAAAGAGGCGAATGTACAAGCCACTGTCTTTACTGGCTATATAAAATTTGCCTTCAACTGTACTTAATTCCATCCAGTTTATTTCGCCATAATAACCTTTAAATTCGGGATATACCACCGGCGAATACCCGGTGTGTGTATTATTATAAATATTTTGCCACACATTTACCGGCGTGCCGGCCATTCTGTTTTTCCATTGGCGGCTGGGGCCTTTGCCTAACCAGCGGCTTGATAAAACATAATTTTCAGGATAACTAAAACTGATGCCGGCAAAGGGTTGATCGCCTTCTGCAGTATACTCATATTCCAATGTTACCCAACCACTGCTGTTGATTTTCCATTTGGTATATTTCATGTTGCCACTGTAAGTAAATTCTACTACCTGCTCATCATCGGCTGCATAAGTTTTACTGCTTACTACAGCTGCATTACCTTTTACTACAACTGGTCCGTTATTAAAAGATAACACATAATCGTTAGCTGTATTTTTTGTGGTAACAAGATTACCTGATTTTTTATCCAGTGTTATGCTTACATCTCCACCCCTTATGGTATAAATCGTATCGGTTTCTTTTACAAAAACAGAATCATTTTTTGTTGTTATAAAATTGCTGATGATGGATTGATTAGTTTTTATTTTACTTGTCCATTTGTATAATTCTTTCCCAAAATTATCCCTTGCAACAATTACCAGTGCATCGTAATTTTTATAATTGCCCGGCAAATTTATTTGCAGTATGCCTTGTTGTGTAGCTGCAATATCCGGTGCAGTAATCACTCCTTTTTGTTGCACCACATAACCATCAAACCTGTCCGATGGTTTGCTATAGTTTACCAGCGCCCAATAAAATGTACATTGATTGGCATTGAGATAATGAAAACGGTTATCCAATTCAATTTGTCCATTAAAAGCTGCTGGCAGTTGTACCGGCATATTTAATTTTATGGGAGAAAAAATTTCACGCAATGCATAAAAACTTCCTTCCTTTTCACGATGTGGACCAAGTATTCCGTCGTTTGCATTTAGTCCGTTTGCATCCATTACATTGTTAAGATCGGTACGTACAATTGCTTCATCTACCAATGCCCAAATAAAAACGCCACCACTTTTTTGCGATCTCCAATGCAGGTTCCAAAAATCATCCATGGCTGCTCCTGCGCCGCCATCATCCTGTGCATGCAACATTTCTGTTGGCATATAGATGAGAGAATCGTTCAATATTTTTTGTGTGCTGTAATAATCTTCGTAATGGTTACAATCAATGCCATTGAACTGATTGCCGGGGCGATGGTGCGGATGTATTACCGGACGTTTTTGAAAATCCCATTTTACAAAATCATCATCCAGTTCTTTATTGGTGCCGCCTTCGTTGCCGTTATCCCAAAATATTATAGAGGGATGATTCAAATCTCTTAACACCAATTCTTTTACCAATGGCTCGCCTGCTTTTGCAGAATAAAATTTTTGCCAGCCGGCCAATTCATTCAACACATAAATGCCCAGGCTATCGCATAGTTGTAAAAAATATTTATCTGGTGGATAATGAGAACAACGCACTGCATTCATGTTCATTTCCTTTATGATCAATGCATCCTGCAATTGCTGTTCTTCACTCATAGCCCTTGCTGTTTCGGGCCACCAGCAATGGCGGTTGGCACCTTTCATTTTTACCTGTGTTCCGTTAATATAAATGCCTTGTCCGTATTTTATTTCGATGGTACGAAAACCAAATTTTTCATTGAGCTCGTACAACTTTTTTCCTGCAGCATTCAGCAATACCACATTTGCATTGTAGCGGGTTGGTGTTTCTGAAGTCCAGGTTTTTATATTTTGCATGGCTGCAGTTGCCACAATATGCTCAGCCGATTTTGCAAACAGGACTTTTAGTGTACCGATAATTTTTTTGTTGGCATCTGTAATTGTGGTTACAACAGTTGCATTTTGTAAAAGCCCTTTTGCCCAAACCTGAATTGCAAAATTTCCATCAGCTTTTGCATCAATGCCCACATAATCTATAAATTGTTTTGGCGTGGCTTCTAAAAAAACCGGACGAAAAATTCCGCCAAACACCCAGTAATCTGCTAAACGTTCTGCATTGTTTACACTGGCATCGGCACTCATTTTACTTACGGTTACTTCTAAAGTGTTGGGCTTATCATAATTTAATAATGCTGTAATATCATATTTAAAACGATAGAAAGCACCCTGGTGAATAGCGCCTGCAATCTTTCCATTTATTTTTACTTCGGTATCCGTCATGCTGCCATCAAAAACAATGTTGATTTTTTTTCCTTTCCATGCCGGCGCTACTTTAAAAGAATATTTGTACATACCTTTCTCGTCATAAAAACGAAAGTTTTTTCCATTGGTTTTATAATCTCTGCCATAATTGTAATTGCCAAAGCCTTGTTGTTCCCAGCAACTGGGCACTTCAATTTTTTTCCATACCCCGCTGTTTCTTCCGGCGGTGCACATAAAATCCCATTGCACCGCATGTTTGGTGTCGGTTCCGGAGAGGAATTGAATTTGTTTGGTTTGGGCCTTGGTAATTACCGAAATAAAAATGCTGAAGATTAAAAAGATTTTACGCATATTAGATGTGGAGTTGTAATAACAGAAAAAATAATTAAGGATTTTAGCAAGCACCATACAATAGTTTAGAAAGATTGTAAATTAGGTTTACAATGGTGTTAAGCTGTCCTGTTGCATCCTGCGGTTATTGGTATAAAGAATGTTTATGAATTGTTTTCTTTTAATTTTAATAACTTTTACATTTTTGGGCGCTTTAAATGGCACCTGTCGTTCCTAGGGAACGAAATTACATTATACACTTTTTTTCTACCCACCAAACGTTCCGATGGAACGAATTCAGTATAATCAAATCCATCGCCATTGCTGTAATATATCTATATTTTTGAAAAGACTATTTTGTATTTTGTTCCAGTGGAACGAATTCAGTATAATCAGATCATCCGCCATTGCTGAAATAAAGCTTTATTTTTGATAAGGCTATTTTGTATTTTGTTCCAGTGGAACGAATTCAGTATGATAAAATCCATCGCCATTGCTGTAATAAATCTTTATTTTTGAAAAGGCTATTTTGTATTTTGTTCCGATAGGAACACCAGGTGGGTAGCAATAGCGTAACGATGTTGCATCGTTCCGTAGGAACGCAAGGTATATTTTCACGCTGGTTTATAAAGAGAAACAGATTGGCGTTTCAATTATAATTCGAATGTGTTAAATTCTTTTTAGCGGTCAATTGTCACCTGTCGTTCCTACGGAACGTAATTACATCATACATTTTTTTCTACCCACCAAACGTTCCGATGGAACGAATATATAATAATCAGATCCTCCGGGATTGCTGTAATAAATTTTTTTTTTGAAAGGGCTATTTTGTTTTTTGTTCCGTTAGGTACATCAGGTGGGTAGCAACAGCAACCATGCCGTTGCAGCGTTCCGTAGGAACGTAATTACATCATTCATTTTTTTTCTACCTACCTTACGTTTCGATGGTACGAATATATTATAATCAGATCTTCCGGGATTGCTGTAATAAAATTTTTCTTGAAAGGGCTATTTTGTTTTTTGTTCCGTTAGGTACATCAGGTGGGTAGCAACATCAACAATGCCGTTGCAGCGTTCCGTAGGAACGCAAGGTATATTTTCTCTCTGGTTTATAAAGAGAAACAGATTGCAGTTTCAATTATAATTCGAATGTGTTAAATTCTTTTTGGCCGTCACTTGGCACCTGTCGTTCCTATGGAACGTAATTACATCATACATTTTTTTTCTACCTACCAAACGTTCCGATGAAACGGATTTAGTGTAATCAAATCATCCGCAATTACTGTAATCAATTTCTATTTTGAAAAGGTTATTTTGTTTTTTGTTCCGTTAGGTACATCAGGTGGGTAGCAACAGCAACAACGGCGTTGCAGCGTTCCGTAGGAACGCAAGGTGCGCCGTCACTCTGGTTCATCAAGAGACACAGTTTGTCGTTTCTGCTGTAATTCAAATGGGTAAAATTCTTTCTAGCCGTCCTTGGCACCTGTCGTTCCTACGGAACGTAATTTCAGGGTATATTTTTTCTACCCACCTTACGTTCCGATGGAACGAATATATTCGAAGCAATGTTTGAACTCCACCAATATTCTGTCTGAACAAAATACATTTTAAGAATTATTATGCGAATAACAATTTCTTTAAACCCCGAGAATGCTTTCAAAATATTTTTAACCTAAAAACACTATTGCTTTTTATTCCGTTAGGAACATCAGGTGGGTAGCAACAGCGCAACGCTGTTGCAGCGTTCCGTAGGAACGCAAGGTCCTCCTTCACTCCGGTTCTTTAAAAATATATTGTTCGTCCCATTCAATTTCAAATGCCGTTAAAAACTTTTTATACTCTTCTAAAAATGTTTCCTGCCGATGATGTATTTCTTGGTTTTGAATATATCGAATCACATCGTTTACCTGACTTTTAGCATAAGAAAATGCGCCATACCCTTCCTGCCATGCAAATTGCCGGGGATACAAATTTTCATCATTGATCCATTTTGTGCTTTCTGATTTTACAATTTGCATTAATGATGAAATGGACTGGTGCGGCCGCATGCCTATGAAAATATGGATGTGGTCGGGCATGCTGTTTATTTGCAACATTTTATGTTTTTGCAGCTTAAATATCCCCGTAAGATATTGATGTAAACGTTCTTTCCATTCGCTGTCAATTAATGCAGCCCGGTATTTTACGGCAAAAACAAATTGAATATGGACTTGGGTGTAGGTATTTGGCATGTTTTAAAATTTAAAGCGTCTGAGGTTGCACCTGTCGTTCCTATGGAACGGATATTTCAAATTTACTCCTTTTCTACCCACCTTGCGTTCCTATGGAACGAAAATTTTACCTTGGCGCAGATTCGTTTACAGTCAATTATTTTTGGAGGCTATTTTATAAAAACACGATCTACGCTTAGGTAAAAGATCCCCAATGATTTGTGGTTGAATGGAGCGTCGCCTCTGAAGTTCCATCAATGAACAAATGTCCGTAACCAAAAAAATTATCTTAATATATTTTCTATTTTTTCCAATTCTTCATCGGCAAAATTTAAATTTTGTAAACAGGTTACAGAATCCAGCAATTGATCTGCACTGCTTGCACCTATTAATACAGATGTTACACTTTTATCTTTTAAAATCCATGCCAACGCCATTTGCGCCAGGGTTTGATTGCGCTGAACCGCAATTTCGTTTAATGCTTTTATTTTATTTAAAACAGGTTCGGTAATTTGTTCCTGCTTTAAAAATTTACCTATTGCAGCACGTGAACCTTTTGGAATACCGTGCAGGTAACGGTTGGTTAATAAGCCCTGCGCCAATGGTGAAAACGGAATACAACCTACGCCATTATTTTCCAATACACTAAGCAGTCCATCATCTTCTACCCAACGATCGAACATGGAATACCGTGGCTGGTGAATTAGACAGGGCGTGCCCAATTGTTTTAAAATGGCAAATGCTTTTGCAGCATCTTCGCTTTTATAATTTGAGATGCCAACATATAAAGCTTTGCCCTGCCGCACCATTAAATCAAGCGCCGTCATAGTTTCTTCCAATGGTGTATCAGGATCGGGGCGATGATGATAAAATATATCTACATAATCCAGTTGCATTCTTTTTAAACTTTGCTCCAGGCTGGCTACCAAATATTTTTTACTGCCCCACTCGCCGTAAGGCCCGGGCCACATATCAAAACCTGCCTTGCTGCTGATGATTAGTTCATCACGGTACGCAGCAAAATCTTTTTTTAAAATTTTACCAAAATTTGTTTCGGCGCTGCCGGGTGGCGGACCATAATTATTGGCTAAATCAAAATGGGTGATGCCGCAATCAAATGCGGTATGCAATGTTTTTCTGAAAACTTTTTTATCATCAACATCACCAAAGTTATGCCACAGGCCCAATGAAATGGCAGGCAACTGTATGCCACTTTTTCCACAGCGGCGGTATTGCATTTGCTTATACCGGGTATCGTTTGCTTTATAACTCATGATTATTTGTGCTCTTATCTCCAAGGAGAATCAGAACTATTAAATTTGAAAAAAATTATGAATTTGAAAGATGAATTTATTACTTTTTTTTGAATCAAGGTTTTTTCAATTTAATATTTACTGGCTCATCTCTGTCACAAATTATTTCTCCATTCAAATATTTTAATTCTGCCAATTGAATTACACTACGCTTATCATCAAAACTTCCCTTTTGTGCAGGATTATTTTTTTGCCTGCCGGGATGCGTAAAATAAAAAATAAAAGCCCGGTTATTGTTTATAATTACATCGCAATGGCCACCAATGGCCTGGTCATCCAAACCTTTGCCGGGAGTTTCTAAAATCCTGGCAGATTGTTTTTTCCAGTTGATTAAATCATCAGATGAAAAAACTTCCATACCTTTCCAGGCATCAATTATCATAAAATATTTTTGCTGCCATAAAAAAACTTTAGGCCCTTCTCCCCTTGCGGCAATAGCTTTTCCTTGATCCGTCCAGTTATATAAATCTTTACTATCAGCATAATAAATACTCTTGCCATCTTTTTCGTTGTTGTACCACATGCGCCATAAACTATCATTTATTTTATAAACCGAAGCATCAATAACTTTTTCGTTTACCAGTTTTAATGTGGATTGATAATTCCAATTTTGTAAATCTTTACTTATAAGATGAATAATTACTCTTGCATGATTCCAATCTTTAAAAGTACCGGGAACATAAGTCAGGTACATATGATAGGTTCCGTTGTGTTCAATAACATCCGGTGCCCAATGGGTGTAACCGCTATCGGGACGGTAATTAATATTGGCCGTGTCTTTGTATTTCCAAATTCTGCCATCCTTACTTTCAGCAATACCAATTCTTGTTCCATGCACCCATTGCACGGTAGTATCATTTATAGAAGCCCTGCGGTTAGTGTATAACATCCACCATTTCTTTTTTTGTTTATTGTAAATTATTACCGGGTCGGCTGCGCCGTGATAAACAGGATCGTCAAATAAGGGCTTGGGTGCAAATTTTTTTTGAGCTGATGAAGCAATTGAAAATAGTAAAAACAGTAAAGTAAAATATATCCTGATCATTTTAGTTTTTATGATTGCGTTGTAGCCATTGCTCCGGCACAGGTATGATACAAATATTCATGCTCCTGTTATCAGCAGAAAGCATGGCTGATTGAATTTGAATTTTTGTGCCATCGGGGCTCATGGTGGGATGCGGATGATCTGCAGCAGTTGTTTTATGGCCGGCAGATAATAAAATCATTTCATTGCTATGGCGATCGATCAAATAAATATTTCTTGCAAAGTCGTCACCTACTGCCCATCGTCCATCTGCCGAACCGCTTACATGCCACAGGCCGCTGCCACTTTTTGTCTGGCCTGCAATCGTCATTTCTTTGGTACGCAAATTTATAATGGCAAGACCAGTTGGTTTTTCTCTTGTACCGCTTGGGCCCCATGCAGCTTCCTGCCCGGGGTTGGCACCACTAACAGACGTACCCGCAGGTGTATTAATATTGGTGCCGGCAATTTTTCGATGTCCCATAATTGCAATAGCTACTTCATCTTTACTAATTACTGCCTCGTGCGTTACCCATTCATAATCTGCTTCCGGGTATAATGGCCGCAGCCCTGTGCCATCACTCATAACCGTCCAGGTGCGTTGTGGAGATTTGCCTCCGGTTTCCCAACAAAAAATAATTTCTCCTGCAACCCATGGATTAGTTTGTATATGCCCAATTTGAAATGGAACTGAAATAACATATTTTATTTCACCTGTGATAATTTTCATCGCTGCAATGCCTGATGGACCTGCACCCATATTGCGTGGACCAAAATTTTTTTCCAGTTTTGCAGTTGCAGGTAAATGTTTTGCAGCTTCCTGCAGGCCTACCCTAAAATATGCCCACTCTTCATCACCATCTAATGCCATATCGCCACCAGCGCCAAGTTCTTTTGGGGTGGTGCCACAAATGCGCTGGTAAAAATTTGATTTCTTTAATGTACCCGCTTTACTATCTGCAAATAATTTTTCAAGATCTACTTCTATAATTTGTACCGGCCTTTGTACACGGCGCCTTGCTGTATCGCCGGGAGTAGCCGGAACAGTATCTGTTTTTTCGTTGCGCATGAAATATAATTTCATCGACTTTCTTGCTACATTCAGCATGCCGGTGTAGCCACCTTCTGTTACTTGTATAATTTCTCCACTTTTTTCATTAACCGCCATGGCTTCTCCTTTTACCAGGTTGCTTCTAAATATTAACCATTGCCCATCGGATGTCCATTGGTTATGGGTTTGATAAATTTTGCTATCGCCGTTTGGAGTGCTGGTGAGAAAAGTAAGCATCGTTCCGGTTACAGGATCTTTTATTATTTTTTTTTCTGAAGGAAAACGTTTACCGATTTGTGCGGAGAGGTGGTACGCTGAGATGCAGAAGCCACACAGAGAAAAAATAAATTTTATTAAATTTTGTTGCATGATGGTTTATTTAAAAGAGTTGGCACGCTGAGATGCTGAGGCCGCAGAGGGAAAAAATAAATTTTATTAAATATTGTTGCATGATGGTTTATTTAGAATAAGTTGGCAAGCTGAGCGGCAGAGGATGCAGAGAAGAAAAAATGTTTTTATTAAATTTATTTGCATAATATTTTATTTAAGTGCAACTTTTTTTTACCACAACTGAAATTGCTTAAAATTATTTAAGAGGAATTAATTTTACTGCTCCATCCAAACCTGATGGCATTACTTTCCAATTGCTGGCATCAAAACTTTTATAATTGATGTTTACAAAATTTATTTCGTGGTAATTGCGCCACACCTCACCATTCCTATCCATATTACGAATGCGATTAGCCATAAGATTACAAACTTCTATGCTAATGGTATTTTTTCCTTCTTTTAAAAATTTACCCACTTTCAACTCGTAAGGTAAACTCCAGATAAGCCCGGCATCTTTACCGTTAATTATTATTCTGGCAGATTCATATACTTTATCTAATTGTAAAAAATAATTTGCAGCTTTATTTTTTATAGTAAAAGTAGTGGAGTAAACAGCAGTGCCGCTAAAAGACTGCGTGGTGGAATCTTGCACAAAGTTTGTCCACGGTTGTATTTTATTCATTGCTTTTTGCGTTGGTAAATAAGGGCCGCCTTCGGTAAATTTTAGTTTCCAGTTGTTATTTTCTAAATGGATTGGTGCACCAGCGGCGTCTATATATTTCCATGTAGTTGCATTAACTTGTAGTTTTTTGTTGCAATTCACTAATACAGATTGACCCGATTTTAATTGAAGCCTGAATTGTATTCCATCTGTTTTATTTTCAAAAGGCACACCACCAAATTCTCCGTTTAGTGGATTAGTAAAAGATACAAAGCTTGCGGTTTCGCTCAACGCAATCTTTTCATCAATATCTTTTGCCGTGTTATTAGAAATAAAATACCAAATATTATCGCCATCCACTCTTTTAATAAACTTTAATCCTAAATCGGTTAAGGTTTCTCTTTTAACCTGCCTGCTGTATTCAATTGCTTTTTCAATATTGTTGGATAAAATTAATTTTCCGTCAAAAGCAGTTTGTATTTCGTCATTCACTTTTAAAAATTGAATGGAATTTTTTAATTGCTGAAAAGCAATTCTTTCATTGGATAAATCCTTAAACCCCGGTACATCTTCGGGCATGGCCTGCATAATTACATAACCTGAGTTTTTAGCAAGAGCAATGATGTTTTTTAAAGTAGCTAATGGTATCAACTTACATTGAGGAATAATAATTACCTGCTGCGTAACTGCTCCTGCTCTGCTGAGCATTTTATCGCTTACAAAATCTACCTCATAACCTTTTGCCTGTAATGATTTTACATTTTTATAAAATGCAGTTGGGTGCAGCCAATCATCAATGCTATGTACCTGCAAAGGCATATCCATTCCTTTTGCATTATGCCAAACATCATATACCGGCCAATACATTTTTAGCGTGGAGCTATTGGGTGTGCCTGCCTGTAAAACATTCTGACAACGGGCAATATATTCATTCAATCCGTTTAAATGTTTCCACATACTGTTATGCGGTACAAAATTTACGGAAGCATAAAATAACCAGCCGGGAAATTTCATATCAGCAGGTGTGTAAGTAGTACCATGATAAAAAACATGATTTACGCCTGATAAAAAAACTTGGTCTAGTTCTGGTTTGCACTGGCTCCAGCTGGTTTTAAAATGTTCGCCCAGCCAGGTAAATGTTTCGCTGCTGGTTAATTTTTTATTGTATTCGTGAGCAGCACTGCTGGCAAATTTCAGCATTACCGGGTCAGGGTCTACATTGCGGATGTCGGCACTGTCTCTTCTTAATCCTCTTACATCAAATGCACTGCTGCCAAAAGTTTCGCATTCCGGAATATCAAATGCACCATACAAGTCTAATAAATTTCCCGGTGAGCCATGCGCCTGGTTTACCGATTGTGTTTTTCTTTTGTTTGTCCATGAGGTAAACACAGTAGAAAAATTTTGCAGCATTAAATCGGAAATAGTTTCCCGGTAATCACTTTTTAATCTTGCTACCGTATCGTTTAATAAACTGCCTGTAAAAAGATGCATATATTTTTTTAAATCATAGCCCCTTCTTGTTTCAAATGCTGCAAAAAAATCCGGTGTCCAGTCGGCGTTGTACACTTCGTAACTATCATTAAAAAATGCTTTTACGCC
Source organism: Ferruginibacter sp. (assembly GCA_043756235.1). Taxonomy (GTDB): domain Bacteria; phylum Bacteroidota; class Bacteroidia; order Chitinophagales; family Chitinophagaceae; genus Ferruginibacter. The sequence goes on from JAYURK010000152.1 coordinate 55,635, forward strand.
ATGCGAAGCATTTCCAAAAGCAGTATCAAATATTTTAAAATAATTTGCTGTAGCTACTGCGCTAAAATGATCTAGAGTATATCCCTCGCCGCCGGGTGCAGCTCTTTTTACTGCCTGTTTTGTTTTGCCGCTAAACAAAGCAACCAGTTCCACATCTTCATTACTTACATAATTTAAAATGCCATCTGCAGATACTTTATTAGTAAGCTCGATTGCATTGCCATTTTTAGGATATGCCATTACTGCACTTAGTGCAACAACATCTTTTTGTTTGGCATCTTTAATAACTATTTTATCAGTTAAGTTTTCATTTGCCTTTAAAAAATATTTTTGCACTATTAATTTGCCCGCTGCATCTTGTATGGTTACATTGCTGCCACCAATGGGCCAGCCGGTACCCACAGAAATATACACACCCATATTCAACTGCTTTGCCTGTTGCACTGTATAATCCAGCATTGCCATCCATTGGGGCGATAAATATTTTATGTATTTATTTTCAAATCCTTTTGCACCATAGATGGGTACAATCTCTACTCCCCCAAAACCTGCAGCAGATAATTGTGTTAATTGTTTTTTTATTCCTGGTTCATCTACTGCACTTCCCAACCACCACCATCTTGTCCAGGGCTTAGTTAGATTATTTACAGCAGGCGATTTTATTTGCGCCAAAGCCGGTAAAGCAACAACAACAATTAAAAGACAAAGAAATATTTTACGCATACAGAACACTTTTATAACCTGAGAATTTATTTTGCAGATTTTAGATTTCTTAAATTAGGTGCACTTACCAATTAACTAATCAACTAATCAACCAATCAACTCTTCTTCACCTCCACCGCATACACATTTGCCTCACCTTCAAAATTAGCACGGAAAATAATCCATTTACTATCCGGACTAAAATGCACATTGGGTTCTAATTTATATTGATGATGTTTCATGTTCACTAATTTTTCTACCTCAAATTTTTCAGCATTTGGTGTAAATAAATTTATCCATTGCCCATCGGGAGCTTTGGCTACAGCGCCGGGATCGCCACCATCACCTGCAAATAAAGTTTCGGTGGCATTGCTGTTGTAATGTACACTCCAGTCGTTGCGCTGCAGTTCGTATTTTTTTTCTTTGCCTGTGGCTACATCATAACCAGCTACAAAAAATGTTTTTCCTCTTGGCTGCTGCAGATCGAACCACATTGTTTTTCCGCTTTTACCAAACCATTCATGTCCCCAAATTTCCATATCCATAGTTCTGTGATGCACCTGTGTTATTTTTTTTGTATTGACATTAATATGCCATATCCGGTTTACTTTATGCCAAGGCCCCTCGTGACAAAAAGATAATAATGCAGGATCGGTAGAAGAAAATTGTACATGATTGAGCCAGGCGCTGTCAGTAAATAATTTATTCAGCTTTCCTGTTTTAACATCAATAGTAAATAATGTTTTAGGCAGATGAGCCTCGTAAATTAAATTAAAGTAGCTGCTTTTGTTAGGATTGTTTTTTAAGATTTCCTTTTCCGCATCCGTTGCTCTTGAGCCACCTAATAATGAGCCATCAGCATTTACTGCACTTATCCCCGATTTAAAATCTGCCGGAAAAACAGTTACCAATCTTGTTTTTTTAGTTACAAAATCCAGCGCAAAAACGCTGTCTTTAATTTGGTAGAAAACAGTTTTTGTTTTTTCAGATACCACTTCGCCACTCATGGGAGCGGTGCAATAGGTAAGCTGCATTGTTTTTTTTGTATCGAAATTATAACTAAAAATTTGCCGGTTGTTTTCATTATTAGCTTTTACTTCTTCTCTTTTCATATCGGTAACTTCTGCTGCTGCCTGTTTGCTGTTGTTATAAAAAATCATTTCGTTACCAATAAAAGGATTGTTGTGAAAATAAAAACTTAAACTGTTGCCCGGTAAATTTGCAGATAAGCGCACTACTTTATGGCGTGTATCTTTATCGATCCATTCTGCAGGCATTTTTTTTCCGCCGGTTTCTAAAAATTCCTGTGCATTTATTTGCAGGATTGAAATAGTGCATAGCAAAACCGTTAAAAATATTTTCATCTAAAAATTTTAAGAAGGTGTGCAATCGTTTATAAAGATGGGCTTTTTTACATCACAACTTATTTATTTAAGTGGTTGCAGCTGTCCTGCTGCTACCTGATACAAATTATTTTTTGTAATACCCTATGCATCGGTTTGAAGTACCAGGTAAACCTTAGAAGCATTTTGAGTTATTTGTTTTTTATTTATTTGGCTAAAGCCGACAACCTGTATTTGCATTACCACGCCTTTAAAGGAGTGGTAATGCAATGGAACTATAAAAGGCTTTAGCCAAATTCTATTCTTAAAATTAATTCAAACAACTTCTTAGTTATTAATAATTTTCTTCCTTTTTACTTCATCCGGCAGCAATGGCCAATCTGTGTTAGCCGCATGTGCCTGCTTCATCAACGTTTCCATTATTTTTATTATTTCAGGAAATTTGTCTTTTACATTATTCTTTTCTGCTGCATCATTTTCCAAATCATATAATTCAACAATTGTTGTTGCAGCATTGTTTACATTTAATTTTATCAGTTTCCAGTTTTTCCAGCGTAAGGCCTGCCTGCCATTATTTTCATGAAACTCCCAATATAAATATTCATGTTTATTTTGAATACCTTTTTTAAACAAAGTGGGTACAATAGAAATGCCATCAATATTTTTTGCAGCTGTTACATTTGCTGCCTGTAAAATTGTGGGGTACATATCCCACAACGCAAAAGGTAAATCAGTAACTGCCGGTTTTAATTTTCCTTTCCAGTATGCAATAAAAGGTACACGAATGCCACCTTCGTACAAATCTCTTTTTATACCTCTGTATATACCATGATTTTTAAAAAATTCCGGGTCGCCGCCATTTTCTTTATGCGGCCCGTTATCGCTTGTAAAAATTACTAAAGTATTTTTTAATAAATTTTTATCGGATAAGGTTTTAATAATTTCTCCCACATACAAATCCAGCCGGGCAACCATTGCGGCATATTGTGCATGAGGCAGCGGCTCGGGGTTTATATTATGCTCCCGTTTTTTTAAATTATTACCCGTTAGCGGGGCTTCATTAAATTTTTTAGCATAATACTTATATAGACTATCATGCGGCCCAATTACATCGCCATGGGGCAACGTGTAAGGCAGGTACATAAAAAAAGGTTTGCTGCCCTGTTGTTGTATATATTGAATGGCCTGCTGCTGAATTAATGCAGCGGCATAAATTGAATCAGATTTTTTATTTACAGCAAGATCAATTTTATTATGATTATTCCACAAATACGGCGGATAATAATCATGCGCCAGGCTCTGGCAATTGTAACCATAAAATTTATCGAAACCTTTTTTATTGGGGTCGCCGCTGTTTTCATTAAAGCCTAATCCCCATTTGCCAAATGCGGCAGTGGATATCCGTTTTGCTGTAAAATATTGGCCAGTGTAATTACCGAATCGGGTAATGGCATTTGCCCTTCAGGAGAAAAAGCTTTGTTGCCCCGTATAACAGTGTGGCCTGTGTGCAGGCCGGTAAAAAAACTGCAGCGAGCCGGGCCGCACACCGTGGAGCCGGAATAAAATTGGGTAAATTTCATTCCTTCCTTTGCAAGCTTATCAATATTTGGTGTTTCAATTTTTTGCTGGCCATAGCAACCAATATCGGCGTAGCCTAAATCATCTGCTAATATGAAGATGATATTGGGTGGGTTATTTTTTTGTTGTGCATTTGTAATGGCAACAAAAAAAATAAATATCAGTGTACTGATGTATTTAATGAATATCATAATAATATCAGCATTTCTTTTTACTATTTGTAAAATACTTACAATCCGTGCTTTTGCCGGCATAACCGTAAAAGCAATGTACCTAAAGATTTTATTTTATTCACTTTGTTAAATATATTGCCCGCGGATTACGCAGATGTCGCTGATTGAAATACAATTTTTTATTTCTGCGAAATCTGCGAAATCTGCGGGCAAATTCCTATCTCTTAATCTTGTATACCTCACTCCCCGCCAGCAAAAAACATCCCAATCCAAAGTCTTCAAAGTCAGGCTCACGGTTGTAAGTAACCGGTTGCGATTCTTTGGGTTCTTTACCCGTGCCCTGCACCCAGCCTAAAAATCCATTGGCATGAACGCTTTCTTTTGCCATTGCATTCCATGCTTTGGTAACAATGGGTAAATATGTTTTAGCATCTAATATTTTATTGTTGATGCCCCAGGCCATTCCGTATACAAATAAACTGGTGCCTGTTAATTCTTTGCCACCAAAATTGGTACTGTCGTGCAGGCTGGCGTTCCAGTAACCATCAGAACGTTGTATGGGAATTAATGCCGCCATCATTGCTTTATAATCTGCTAAATATTCTGCCCTATGCGTTTCGTTTTTAGGAATAGTATTTAAAATACGCACCAATGCTGCCACCACCCAACCATTGCCACGGCTCCAGTAACAATCTTCGCCATTGGGCTCTTTGTATGGAGGATCAAAATCTTTATCCCGCCACCACAAACCTTCGGCAGCATTAAACAAACCATTATCGCCATGTTTGTATTTTGTAAACGCATACATCTGGTACATGCGGTTGAAATAATTGGTGTCTTTATAAATCACTCCCAGCTTTGCAAACACGGGCATGGCCATTTGTATGGCGTCCACCCAATTCCAATCATCAATTTTATCGCCCTGCATCATTTTATCAATCGATGCTTTGATGCTGTCAATCCGTTCCGGTTTTTTATCAATCAAATACAGGTCAATATAAGTTTGTCCGCAGGCCTGGTTATCGCCGTTACGGGTTTTGGTGCCGTCACGTAAATTCCATTGGTGTTTGGTACCCCAGTCTACTGCATAATTATAATATGCTTTTTGTTTATCTACGCTGTACAGGGCCATCAGGCCTTCATAATACACGGCCCTCGTCCAAATATGGCTGGGCCAGGTGCGGCTGCGGCTGGGCACAAAAATGGGCTTGGCCGGGTCGGGCCATTTATCCATAAAATATTTATTGGCGATGGTAATGGTTTGTAACACTTGTTTTTTTGCGGCGAGTTTTTGTGCGGTGGTACTTTGTACTGCAAACAAACAACTGCTGCTGAACAGGAAGACTTTGATGAATTTCATATGTGCAAGTTAATGGCTAATGAAGATGCAGTTTAATGCAATGCGGGGGGATGATTGTCATGTGGTGTGCTGCTTACTCAGGATATTTTTTTTGGGGACGGGCAGTTGTTCTTTGATGAAACTTCAGTGGCAGAGTTTATCCTGACGTAGGAAGGACTCCGTTCAAGGGTGTACCATTGGGGAACTTTTATGGAAGCAGAGAATAAAACCCGACAAATTAAATATTTTATTAAATTGCATTAAGGCTATAAATAATGTAAAATGTACAATACTGGTTTTTTGATTATCAATACATTTATAATTTGAAAGTAGCGTTTCAATAACATCAATCATATTGTTGCCTGCAAGCCTATCGGAAACAGTATTAACTTTGAACAGAAAAAACGACCACCACATAACTAACAAAAATAATTGGGAAAAATGGATAATAATGCAGCGCACAGTTTATTAAATCGTACTCTAAAAAAAGGTTGGGTTGTAAAGGAAAAACCAGAAAGAGATCCAAATCAAAGTGGCTCAAATTTTTCAGTCGGTTATATAGTCGAAAAAGATGGGGAGACTTGTTTTATGAAAGCTTTTGATTTTGCAGGCTTTTTATCAATTGCGTTTCCAAAAAATGGCGAGGATGAAATCGATGTTGTAGACGTAATCAATGAAATGACGAATGCTTTTATTTATGAAAGAGATTTATCACGTCATTGTAAAGATAAACATGTTACAAAAGTTTCTTTCGTAAGAGAATCAGGACAAGAATATGTTGAGGGATTTTCAATTCCATTAGTACCATATTTGATTTTTGATTTAGCTGAAGGAGATGTAAGAAAAACATTACATTTTTCTTCAGAACTGGACTATGCTTGGAGGTTTAATTCTCTTCATGATATTGCCGTTGGACTAAAGCAACTTCATTCAATTGAAGTTTCTCATCAAGATCTAAAACCATCAAATGTTTTAGTATTTAATAGTGAAAGCAAATTAGGTGACTTAGGTCGTTCTATTTGTCGTGATATTGAAGGCCCTTACAGTAAGCGTCCATTTACAGGTGATTTTACTTATGCACCACCTGAAATTTGGTATCGATATTATGAAAAGGATTGGGCAAAAAGAGTTTTTGCAACTGACTGCTATATGCTTGGCAGTTTAGTTATTTTCTACTTTTCAGGTATTAGTATGTCTGCTTTATTACGGAAACACATTCCAGACAATTTTAGCTGGGAGGTTTGGACAGGAGCATTTGAGGAATTAGAACCATATCTTGAAAACGGTTTTGCAAGAGCTATGAACGAATTTGAAACTAATATTACTAGACAGGACTTAAAAACTGAATTAAGACAATTAGTTGAATTTTTATGTAACCCTTTTCCCGAAAAAAGAGGACACCCAAAGAATGTATTGTCAAATGGAAGTAATTATAGTATGGAGAGATTCGTTACTACTTTAGATGTATTAAAACGTAAAGCAGAAATTAGAGTTAAAAGTTTTTAAAAATTGGCAAATTTATTTGAACATAAAGACAGACGTGTGGTTCCAAACTGGAGAAGTTTTGGGAAAACGACTATGCTTGGTGAGTTAAATTCATTTCAAATTCAAAATGAATTATCAAATCAAGAAACAAGTATTGAGGATTATATAATTGATTGGCAGCTTAATAAAACCGTAATTCATGCATCGGACCTTCTTAGTGCTGCTATTGTAAATAATAAAAAAGAGAATTCGCAAGTTTCAGATGCCGCACATTTTATCCTTCTAAATCAAGAAAAAGCTTCAATTTCTCAAATATCATTAGCAAGGCAAATTTTAAATAAACCTGCTTTTATCGACTTATCAGAAAGATTTAAAGAAGTCAATCTTGCTAAATTACCTTCATTAATAAACCCTGAGCCTGTAAAAGTAAAAATTAGAGAAACAAAATCGTTATTAAATGCCTTTCCAAGTAACCCTATATTATATGTTGAACTCTCTCGGTATTATTCTATCTTAGGACAGGAACAAAATTCAGTTAAGTCAATGAGAAAAGCATTGCACTTAGCACCAAATAATCGATTCGTATTAAGATGTGCTACACGTTTATTTGCCCATTATCAAAATGAAAAAAACGACTATCTGGATTACATCCACAATTTACTTCGAAGAAGTCCTATGACAGCTTCTGACCCTTGGTTAACTTCGGCTGAAATATCAATTGCCACAATACAAAATAGAACTTCAAAATTTATAAAAAAGGGAATTGAATTAGTTAACTCAAGAAATATTGCCCCTTTCAATTTTACAGAATTAGCTAGCAGTATTGGCACTACAGAACTTTTAAACGGCAGTACAAAAAAAAGTAGAGAATTTTTTAATAAAGCGCTTATTAAGCCAAATGACAACTCACTTGCACAAGTTGAATGGGCTTCAACAAAAGACAGTCAATTAAATATAGACCCTACTAATTTTGATGTGAAGATGAACTTTGAGGCAATGGCTTTAGACAGTTTTGAAAAAGATGACTATGATTTGGCGCTTGACAACGCTGCTAAATGGTTTATAGATATGCCCTTTTCAAAACGGCCAATAATGTTTGGTTCTAATTTAGCAAGTACAATTTTAAAAGACCAAGCCAAATCTATTTCATTTTTAAATGCCGGCTTGATAAGTCATCCCAATGACCCACAACTAATAAACAATCTTGCATATGCACTAGCGTTGGACAATAATCCAAAAGAAGCCTTTGTTCAATTAGATAAAATCAGAAATGAAGCAGAATATGATGAAGTGACTAAAATATGCTTAACTGCCACAAAAGGGCTTGCATTTTTTAGAAGCGGTTTTGCTGATCCAGGAAGACAAATGTATTTGGAAGCAATTGAACAGACTAAAAAAATTCAAAATCAAGAGTTAAATTGGATTGCAATACTTAATTATGCAAGAGAGGAAATTCGTTTAGGTTCCGAATATGTTGAACCAATTATGGATGCTGTTTCAAAAATTCCTTCCGAAAGCAATGAAATTGTAATAAGAACATTAAAAAATGATGTTCTTGAACAATATGAAAAGTATAAAGTTAAGCCTAAGAAAATAATTAAACAACTCTGATTAATAAGTTCGTTAAGGCATAACTTTCTGCAAAAGGCCAGCAGGATTGGGTTTGCTGCAAGGCTGGCTGGACATTGGAGCAATGGTCATTTTATCGCTGTTGTGCTTCATCTAGGCTGGACAAACATCGCTGGGCTTTTGTTTGTTAAGTTGTACTTTTATATCTTCAATCAGCAGCGGTTCCGGGCAGGACACAGCAACTATTCCAGCCCTGCAAGCAAGCCCTGCCCGTTAGCGGCAATTTATACAAACCCATCTCATGTTTGGACTACTACAAAATAGAAATTTAACAACAGAAGAACTTTCTGATTTCCACTTAAACTATTGTGGGACTTGTAAAACTATAGGAAAACTATATGGACAAAAAGAAAGATTATTCCTAAATTTTGACGTTGTTTTCTTAAGTGAATTATTAGCAGCCGTAAATAATCGTAAAGAAGACTTCAATTATATCAAACCATTTACTTGTTTGATACTTCCTAAAAAAGAAGAACATATTCCTCAATTCCTTAAATATACTGCATCAATAAATATTCTTCTTGCCCATTACAAGATTCTTGACAATGTAAATGATGCTAAATACAAATTCAATATTTGGATTTTCTTTAAATACATTACTAATTCAAATTTTAGGAAAGCAAAACAATATTTGAAAGAACAGAAATTACCTGTAGACTTTATTGATAAACAAATAAAGGAGCAATTTCTCCGTGAAAAAAAGAAGACTTTTTTTGACAGTTTACAAGAAACCTTAAAATATTACTCAAGCCTAACTGCTCAAATTACAGGAATGGTATTTAAATATGGTGTTTTAAGTATGAATAACGAGAACTTATCAAAGATTTTTTTTGAAATGGGAAAAAGTTTTGGAGAGATTGTATACATCATTGATGCAATAGAAGACTATGAAAAAGACAGAGCAAAAAACAATTTCAATTTACTTCTGCTTTACGAATTTTCACAAAAAGAGAAGCTTATTGAAGAAGCTAAAATATATATTCATGATAATCTTGACAAAATTAAATCCTTGATTAATTTGTTAGAAATTTCTGAATTAAAACAAAAAACATTTGCAAGCAATCTTGCATTAAATGTAAATAATAAAATCACACTTGCGAAATGTTGTTCCGCCGCCACAAATTGCACGAAAAAAAAAATTTTCATTAAAAGAGCGTTATCAATATGCAAAAGTAACAGCAAAAAATATTTCATTTAAAAAGAAAAATTTAATTACCCGATATTCACACCTTACTTTTTTAACTTTAATTCTGCTACTACTTTTTCTTTTATTTCCTCACTTAATTTATGCACAAAATCATCCTATACAAAAGGCAGATTGTTGTAGTGGCTTTTTTGAATGGGGCAATAAATGTTCTTGTTGTGGAACATGCTGTGGTTCTTGCTGTGACGGATGCTGTACTAAATGTTTTGGCGATAGTGGTGGGAGTAATGACAGTTGTTCAAGTGGACATGCTGCGACAGATATGGCAAACTCATGTCCAGTTGCAAGTTGTTGTGGTTTCTTGTGTTGTCTTGGTGCATGTGGTAGTTGCATACCTGCTGCTACTGAAGCACCTAAGGTTATTGTAAAGATTATAACAGTTCCTGCAAAAGCATGTTGCGACAAATGATAACAATTTAACTGCCGCTAAGGGGTTTGGCGTCATGGCGGCTTTACGAATATATCCTGGTCGATATAACATTGCCAAGCGACATATCCAACTGACGAACAAAGCCCAGCTTTAGAATATATTTTCATCTTCATATCTTTGATCAGCACCAGTCCAGGCTTACGTAACACGGAATATCGCCACGTCGCCAAGCCCTGACGTTAGCGGCTATTAATTTTGACACACAGTTTATATGAAACAAATAATTGAAAAAATAAACAAGAATGCTCTTTTAGCAGGAGTGTTTTCAACAATTTTATTTATCTACTTTCTTGAGCCAATTCTTGGGTTTCTTGGGCGAACTCTTATACTCTTTTTCCGCTCAATATCACAAACCCTTTATGACAGATTATTTCAGGAAATTGCACTTGGGAAACCAGAGTATGGTTACATACTTGTTCAAATAATAAACATTATTTTCTTTAACATTTTATTGCTAATTGTTATTAGACCAATTAATAGAAAAAAAAGAGAGGTAGCTTCAAGTGGCGAAACAAAAGAGGAGAATAAAGAAATAGTTGTGATTGATGAGGCGACGAAAATAAAGCGACGCATAAATTTTCTATACACTGTTAAGTTCATTTCAATTATTACAATTATAATATTTGGTATTACTTGGGTAATGTCTGATATAAAACTAAAGACAATACAATCTTTTGAACAACAAATTAAGATCATAACACCATACATAGACCAACATACTAAAGAGCTTTTGATTTCTGATTTTTCTAGAATGAAAAATTCATCTGATTTTGACAGAATTAAAAATACAATAATCTCTATTGCAGAAAAAAATAGTATCACATTACCAAAAACACGAAATCATCTATTTTAACAGCCGCTAACAAAAGGTTCCTATGTACCTTAGTTGGACTTGAGAAGCGGTTAGTATCGTAGTAGATTATTAAATTTCTTTTGAAAGAGAAAGGATGAATTTTTTCAACCTTTCCCCTTCGCCAGATTTTTTTCGCCGCAGCAGGTATTCCCTTTCGCCGCCCCTGGTATTCCCCAACTCAGCACGTCCCCGTCTGGTCTTCGCCGCAGCAGGTATTCCCTACTCAGCACGCCCCCGTTTGGTCTTCGACTAATGGGCAGCATAAGCTCACTATTATATTAACATTAAAGCATTTGCAATAAAACCGCTATTCCTTGTATTAAAAAAGGGTACAAATATTGTGGATCATACTCAGGCCATACCAAACACATCCAAACTCTATTTTTTTTCGTATTTACCATCTTCTCTCTTCTTATTTTTTAACCTTAAAACAAAAACTGCATTTGATTGTATAATATATCCTAAACATTTTTTTCTCTGTTCCCTATCTTTTTAATCTTCACTAAAATCAATAACAATGAAAAAAATTACTACACTTTTACTTTATTTCTTTTTTGCTTTTGCCACAACTGCGCAGGTAAGTTATTTAAAAGCCACTGCAGATGGCGGACAGGAGGTTCCGGCAAATGCTTCTGCTGCTACGGGTATTGCCATAGTTAAATATGATGCTGCCACAAAGTTTTTAGAATTGTTTGGCGATTACCAAAACCTTTCTGCCGCTATTTCTGCTTCGCATTTACATGGTCCGGCCGGGCCGGGCGTTAATGCCGGCGTTATTTTTACCGTTAGCAATACCGGTGGTACAACAGGTACTTTATCATTATTTGCCACGTTAACTGCCGGGCAGGAAGCAGACCTGCTGGCGGGCAATATTTATCTTAATGTGCACAGCACTGCTTTTCCGGGAGGCGAAATAAGGGGGCAGCTTACCACAACAACTGCCGGCCAAACAGATTTGTTAACCGCAAGGGTACAGGGTGCACAACAGGTGCCGCCCAACGGATCATTAGCTGTGGGAAATGCAAGGCTTTTGCTGGATAAAACTACAGGAATGGTTTATTTAACCGGAAGTTTTTCAGGTTTAGCAGCCAATGCAAATGCCGCACATATACATTCTGGTGCGGCCAATACAAATGGCGGCGTAATTACTTCTCTTGTGTTTAATGCCGCAACCCAGGGAACTATACATGTGGCTGCTGCAATAGCACCTGCTGATCAAACACAAATGATTGCGGGTAATACTTATGTAAATATCCATAATGCCACTTTTGGTGGCGGAGAAATAAGAGGTCAATTAATACCAGAACAGGATCTTGTTTATTTAAAAGCCATTTTGCAGGGCAGCCAGGAAGTTCCACCAAATGGTTCTACGGCTGCAGGCACAGTGATTGTACGGTATAATAAAGCCATCAATACATTAGAGTTTAAAGGTGATTATCAAAATCTTTCTGCTGCCATCACCGCTTCGCATATACATGGTCCGGCTGCACCCGGTGCAAATGCTGGTGTAATTTTTAGCTTAACTAACACCGGCGGTACTACGGGCACATTAACTTTAAACGCCACTTTAACTGCCGGCCAGGAAGCTGATTTACTTAATGGATTGCTGTATGTAAATGTACACAGTTCAAGTTTTCCGGGAGGAGAAGTAAGGGGACAGCTTACCACCACCACCCCGGGTACTAAAACTCATTACCTTACCGGCAACTTATCCGGAGCACAGGAAGTGCCGGCTAATGCCTCTGCCGCCACAGGTGGTGTAACGGCTTTATTGGACAGAGTAACTGGTGAAGTTTTTATAACTGGCAATTTTAGCGGTCTTGCTGCCAATGCATCAGCAGCGCATATCCATAACGGGGCGGCCGGGGTTAACGGAGCGGTTGTTGTAAGCCTGTCTCCATCGCCTTCAACTTCGGGTAGCGTTACAGGCAATGCTACTGTTGCTGCAAGTTTTGCAGATGCCATGATATCAGGACTGGCATATGTAAATATTCACAATGCCTCTTTCCCTGGTGGCGAATTGAGGGCGCAACTGGGCAACCAGGTTTTACCGGTAAAGCTTGCGTACTTTAACGGCTATAAACAAAATAATAGAGTGATGCTGTTGTGGGAAAGCACCGAAGAAATAAACCTGCAGGAATATGAAATTGAAGAACAACAAAACACGCCTGGCAGCTGGATGAGTAAAGGTAAAGTAAGTGCTAAAAAATTACAAACAGCAACTGCTTACAATTTTACCGTTATTCCTGCTGCAACTAATAAAGACCACAGCATCTATCGTTTAAAAATGATTGATGTTGATGGAAAAATTACATTTTCAAATACCATAAAAATAAACTTTAAAAAAGCTGAGGCTAATTTAACCGTAACCAACAATCCCGTTTCGGGTAATATGCTGCGGTTTGTAATAACAGGCCTGCCTGTTAATAAGATGACTGCAATTACAGTTATTGATTTTAGCGGAAAAACTGTTTTAAGCAGTTCAGCAAAAACTTTAACCCCCAACAGTATCAATATTGCTCATTTGCCGTCGGGTGTATATCGTTTGGTTGTGTATACCGAAGGAAATCTTTTACAGCAAAGTTTTACTAAATAAAAAATTACGATCAAAATAAAATAAGCTGCCCCAAAAGGGCAGCTTATTTTTTGCAGCTATGTTTAAACTGATCGGAGGTGTAATAATTTTAAGATCTCAAAAAAATATTTTTTTCTCAAACAATTTATTAAATCGCAAATAGTTTTTTTGTAAATTTTTTGATTGAATTAGTAAAAAAATTTGTGGTAAAAAATTAATTTTTAAAACCGTGTATGTTTTACATAGCTACCTTTCTGAAATGCTCTTATGATAAAAAAACAATTTTAGTACCATCCATTTACATCATAAAGGATTGTATTGAAAGTGAGATTAATTATTGCCGGCTACATTTATCCACAGTTTAAAACCTCTTAACTTTCTTGTCCGCAGCACAAACGCTTTTCTATTATCTTGCTTAAGCCATAAAAGCTTTTAAAGTTATAGTGTTATTACTGGGGAAAAATACACAAAAATTGAGTAGTTTTCGGTGGAATAAATAAGTTAATTTTAAGTTTATTTTTAAGGTACTATCCGTTAGTATAAACGGGTAGCACAAATCCACATCCTGAAAGTTTATCTTAAAAAATAAACCTATGAAAAAAAATCTACTCTCTGTTTTATTTACATTATTAATTCATTTATCCACTGCACAAATAACTGCTCCCGTTATACGAGCCAACTTTGGTGTGGATGCCGACTTAAGCGCTAATTATTTTAATGGCCTTACCCTTTTTGGAAATGATGACTGGTTTAAAAATTCAAGATTTGGTACGGGAGATTTTATGATTGATACCTCAGGTGCTGCAAATATTTTGGCGCTGTATAGCAGTAACCCTTCTACCAGAAGAGCTTCATTTTCCAGGATAATGAAACCTGCATTTTACAGTACCGTTAATAATAAACTGGTAATAGATGCAGTTTTTCACCGCGACTTTCATGGAGATGACTCTACGGTGTTTGCAGCCGGGAGTAATAAAAACGGTATGAGTCCCGCCGGTTGGTCGTGCCCGGTAGCACAAGGCATTCCGGATAAAAATGAAATACTGGATGCCTTTACTCACGTAAGAAGAGATGGGGCTAATGTTACAGATTCGCTTTGGATGTTTGGTGGTATTTCGTTAGAAAACACCAATGGTAACCGCTATTTTGATTTTGAATTATACCAAACTAACATTACATACAACAGGCCATCCAGAACTTTTAGCGGCTTTGGCCCCAATGCAGGCCATACTACCTGGCAGTTTGATGCGGCCGGAAATGTTACCACTGCAGGCGATATAATTTTTAGTGCAGAATACAGCAGCTCTTCCTTAACACTTATACAGGCAAGGATATGGATTAATAAAAATTCGCTTACTACAACACCTGTAAATTTTAACTGGGGAGGCCAGTTTGATGGTGATGGTGCAGCGGCGATTTTTGGTTATGCCACCATTGTTCCTAAAACCACAGGCACTTTTTATACCGGTTTACAATCAGTTGCTACAACATGGGCCGGGCCATTTGCATTAGTACGCCAGGATAACAGTGTGGTAAACGATTATACCGGCGGGCAGTTTATGGAATTTTCTGTTAACCTTACTAAACTTGGTGTGGACCCCGGCAGCTACAGTAATAATCCCTGCGGCACACCATTCAGGCGGGTGCTTATAAAAACAAGATCATCCACTTCGTTTACTTCAGAATTAAAAGATTTTATTGCACCTTTTAGAATGTTTGATTTTCCACCGGTGGATGCCTTTGCCCCTTTCCCTTATTTCTGTGGTGTTTTTCCTCCCACAGCCATCGATGTACTTAATCCAAACCCAAATACAGTGTATACATGGAACACAAGTAATGGAAACATTGTGGGAAGCAATACAGGCACTTCTATAATTGTAGACAGGCCTGGTACTTATCATGTTTTGCAACAGCTCAACAGCCAATGCCCTTTTTTTTCCAGAGACTCCGTTACTATATTTTTTGACAGCGTGTGCCGTGTTTTGGATATTAAGATTAATGACTTAAAAGTTATCCGGCAACCTAATTATACTACAATAGCCTGGGAGGTTACTAATAATAAAGAAGCAGCAAATTATTATATAGAATACAGTACCGACGGAGTGCATTTTAAACGATTGGCAACAATTAATGCAAACCCACAAAATAATGCAGCCAGCTACATGCATCAATTTTCCAATTCTATCACGGGTGCAGTTATATATTTCAGGATAAAGGCCGAAAGTAGAGATGGCCGCACGGCATTAAGTAATACTTTCTTATTAAGAAATGATATTGATAATAAAAATGCCGCTGCTATATTTCCCAACCCTTCTGCCGGCGAATTATGGGTTGCTGTAAAATCAGCCACCACAGAAAATGCTGCCGTTATGATTTGGGATGCACAGGGTAAATTAATAAGTACTACCACAGTAAATATTGTGCCCGGGCAAAATATACTTCAGCTGCATGGTTTAACCGGGTATACCGAAGGGATATATTTTGTAAAAGTAAAATCAACGTCAATCGATATTTCTAAAAAAGTTTTAAAAATAAAATAATGCTTTTTTAAAACATCGATTTTAAACAGCTTTCAAAAATTGATTTTAAATTTAAAGGTATAAAAACATTGATCTTCTGTTATTATATTTTATTATTGCCTAAAAAATGCAAAGGAACATTGTTGAAGCAAAAGATTTTAAGGAAATTGATTTTACGGTTGCATCATTACCAATTGCCGATTACGAAAACTGCAGTTTTTATAACTGTAATTTAGGTGGCACCGATCTATCTGGCTTTAATTTTATCGAGTGCACCTTTAACGGCTGCAACCTTAGCATGGCCAAATTATCTCAAACGGCATTTAAGGAAATTAAATTTACGGGTTGTAAATTACTGGGCCTTCATTTTGAACATTGCAATCCTTTTTTATTTGAAGTGGCCTTTACAAATTGCAGCCTGAACCTTTCTTCGTTTTATAAAGTAAAAATAAAAAAAACAATATTCAGCAATTGTATTTTGCAGGAAGCAGATTTTAGTGAGGCCGATGCTGCTGCTGCAATTTTTACGCAATGCGATTTACACAAAGCCATTTTTGAAAATACCATTTTAGAAAAAGCCAACTTTAGCAGCAGCTATAATTATTCAATTAATCCTCAAACCAACCGGATAAAAAAAGCGAGGTTTTCCAAAGAAGGTGTTATTGGCCTGTTAGATAACTACGATATTATTATTGAATGATAAAAACGATCACTCCCCTATCAATCGTTCTGCAGCTTCATAAAATAATTTTGTAAAACCTGCCTCGCTTATCAGTAACGATTCGTAAACTGCATAAGGTGCCTGCGATGGATCGCCGGCATTTACCGGTGGGTCAGGAGCATATTGTACAAACAGTTGGGCCGACTCTGCCATAAATTTTCCTTTTATTTGTTCTACCAGTTTTAAAGCAAGGTCAATGGATGAGGCAATGCCACCACCCGTAAATCTTTTATTGGCCGTGTCAATTACTGCACGTGGATATCCGGGCGGAATGGTAAGATTATATTTTTCACTTAATACTTTTAAATTATTCAGCTGGCTCCAGTAAGTTGTGGCCATACAATTATTTAATAACCCCGCCGCCGCAATAATAAATGCACCCACACACACCGAGCCCGACCATTGTGCAGTAACAGCAGTTTGTTTTATAAAATTTTGATACGTGTTATTAAACATGGCATTATTGATAAGATCGGGTGCATGCCCGCCGGGCACAAACAAAATATCAATGGCAGGATAAGTATCTCTAAAGCTGTAATTAGGAAAAACCGTCATGCCTTCGGATGTTTGAATGGCTCTTTTTTCTTCGGCAAGCCAAATAGGTTTTATAAATCCGCCGGTCCCGGTAAACACATCAGTAGGCCCAACAAAATCCATAAGTGTTACACCATCATACAAAGGAAAAGCCGCTATAAGAGGTACTATTGGTTCAGTCATTATAAATTAGTTTATGGTAGAAAAATTAAATACAGCGGGTAGAAAACGCAAAAGATTTTAATAAGGAAACTGGCAGGATATAAATATAACAGTTAAGATTTACAAATACAACTGGTTTTTAAAGCTTCTACACCTGGCAGTTACCTGCCATTAAAAATGAAGCCGGCAAAAGTAAAACTATATAACAAAGCATAGGATTAATACAGTTATTAAATGGTTGAAGAAGTCTCCGGGTGTTTTTTGTGTGTGAGGGTATCATTAATTTTTTGAACAATTTTTTTACCGGGATATATATTGTCATCTCCTAACAATGTGCCCCAGGGCTTCATCACCTCTATCCTGTCGAATATAATTTTTAAAATAGCAATAGTAGGCAGGGCTAAAAAAACGCCGGGTATACCAATTAAAATCCCGCCAAAAATGGCACCTAAAATTGTCATCAGTGCATTGATCTTAACTTTTGATCCTACAATCCGGGGCATTAAAAAATTTGAATCCATAAAATGTATTACCAGCAGGCCCACAAAAATCCAGATGATTTGGGTAAAACTGGCAGGAGTAGTAAGTGTAACCAATGCGCTAAAAAGCATTCCGGAGTAAATACCAATAAAAGGCATGATATTGAGTATGCCAGTAAACACGCCCAAAAAAATGGCATATTTAATTCCTATCAATAAAAATAAAATGGAATTACAGGTAGATATAATTACCATCTCAATCACCAGCCCCGTCATGTAATTTTTTATTACCTGTTTACTGCCGGTTATTACTGCCGCAATATTTCTTTTGTGTGGCCTGCTAAAAATGGCGTACAAAAAATTACGAATGTTATGACGGTAAAATAAAATTAAAAAAGAATAAATAAAAATAAAAATAATAAAAGCTGCTGTTTCTGTAACAGTAAAAAAAGTTTGTTTAATATACATCATGCCCGAATCCTGTATATCTGCTGTTGCACTGGTCATTAATGTTTCCTGCTGGCTGGCGGTTACATTAAAACGTTGTTGTATCCACACTTGTAAAGTTTCGTAATGCTCCGTCAAATGCTTTTTTATAGAGGGGATGTCGTTTAAAAATGCAATAATCTGTGCAGACAGCAGGTAAATGATTGCAGCAGTAATAAAAAATGCCAGCAATACCGATAATAAAGCCGCCATGGCTTTGGGCAATTGTAAGCGCTCCAGCAAATTAACAAGCGGTAATAATAAAATGGCAATTAATACGGAAAAATATAAAGGCACTAAAATTACCTGGCATTGCCTTATAATAAATGCAATAAGTACTACAATAAGTAAGTTAATGCAAAGACGAATATTGTAGGGCCAAATTTTATAGTAAGAAGTTACGGCGGATAATTTTTCCAATCTTGTATAATTAAATGTTTATGCTGTAAACGTTATAAAAAGTATGCCAACATTTTTTAATAAAACAGGGAAAATTTTTCTCAACTTTTGTTGGTGATCTACAATTTCAACAGGCACAATGGCGCAGGTATTGCCAATTTTTTGTACATTCATTTTTAAACCAGTGATTATGCAAAAAACATGCTTCCTTTTTATTATTATGCTGATGGGCCTTTTTACCTCCGCCCAAAAAACATTAATATGGTGTGGTGTACTCATTGATGGCATAAGCAACGATGCCAAAAAGAACATGACCATTGTGGTAGAAAAAAATAAAATTGTTGCAGTGCAAAATGGTTTTACTGCTGCCGGGGCCGCTGATAAGACAATAGATTTAAAAACAAAAACGGTAATGCCCGGCTGGATAGATTGCCATGTGCATACCGAAAGTGAAACCAAACGCGGTAATGTTGCCGATAAATTTATTTATAATCCCGGCGATGTAGCCTTTGAATCTTTAAAATATGTGAACGCTACTTTAATGGCTGGCTTTACTTCTGTAAGAGACCTGGGAGGAAGCGGCATAAATATTTCTTTACGCAATGCAATTAATAAGGGGTTGGTAATTGGCCCAAGAATTTTTACATCGGGCAAATCAATCGCAACAACTGGCGGGCATGCCGATCCTACAAACGGCTATCGCAAAGATTTAATGGGCGACCCCGGTCCAAAAGAAGGTGTGATAAATGGCGTGGAAGATGCCTATCATGCAGTAAGACAACGTTACAAAGAAGGCGCTGATTTAATAAAGATAACAGCCACCGGCGGAGTATTAAGCCAGGCAAAAGATGGAGCAAACGCCCAATTTACCGAAGCAGAAATTAAAGCCATTGTTACTGCTGCTAAAGATTACAATTTTAAAGTTGCAGCACATGCGCATGGCGCCGAAGGCATTAAAAGAGCTATCCGTGGTGGTGTAAATTCTATCGAACATGGCACATTTATGGATGATGAAGGCATGGCTTTAATGAAGCAATATGGTACCTGGCTGGTGCCCACTATTACAGCAGGAAAAGCTACCGCCGATAGTGCGAAAATTTCGGGTTACTATTCAGAAATTGTTACGCCTAAAGCATTGGCAACAGGACCACAGATACAGGCAACTTTTGGCAAGGCGTATAAAGCTGGTGTAAAAATTGCATTTGGTACCGATGCTGGTGTTTTTGTGCACGGGCTTAACTGGAAAGAATTTGGTTATATGATAGAAGCCGGTATGCCTGCAATGGAAGCCATTAAGGCCGCTACCAGCAGTGCGGCTGATTTATTAGGTATGCTGCAACAATTGGGCAGCATTGAGATTAATAAACTGGCGGATATTATTGCAGTAGATGGTGATCCGTTAAAAGATGTTTTAGCATTCGGCAAGGTAATTTTTGTAATGAAAGATGGCGTAATTTTTAAGAAGAACTAAATTGCCTTAAGTTTTGTAATTATAAAGAAGATAAAATGCTTAATTAGAAAACTATATCTGGTGTCAAAAATTTTTATAAAGTGAAAGAATTCTGTTTAGTTCTTACAATAACTGTTTACTTTTCGTTCCTGCGCTATTGCAATTTGATAACACAGCGTTAATGTATACTTTTACATCTTCGCCAAAAAATATTTTAACTTTAAAAAAATAATATTATGAACTGGACAGTACTGATTGTTGTAGGTGTGGCTTTAGCAGCGCTGGTTGCGTTATTAATAATGAAAAATCGGAAGGATGAGAAAGAGTTTGAGCAGCAGGCCAACAACGATTTTCACAAATCTAAAGAAGAAGAGGGCGATACGGACGCCGATAAACCTTTAAAGTAACAATTAAAATCCCCGGTATCTTTCACCGTAATTATTTTTTCTTTTTTAAAACATCTGCTGCCCCGCTCCTGCTTTCGGTTTCAATTTTTGGAGCAGGTAGTTTCCCTCTTTTATAAATAATTAATCCATCCAGAAAATTGCGTAAAATCTGGTCGCCGGCTTCTTCATAGCCCGGGTGAGCAGCATTTCTAAACAAATCCCCCAACGCTCCTTTCGATATTTCAAAATCTACCAGCTTTAATATTTCAATAATATCATCGTTACGCAGGGCAAGTGCTACCCGTAATTTTTTAAGTATATCGTTATTGCTCAGCATCTCTTTATTTTTAAAAGATAAATATACAGTAATTGCTGGTCAGGTGTTTTTATTATCCGTCGACAAAACTCAATTTAATTTAAACACACCAGGTAAAATTTGTTAGCCATTTTATAATTCTTTAATGCCGTTGGATAATTTAAACCTGCGGTTTATAAAATTAATGATGAACTATGTGTTGTCATTTAATTATAAACTATTAAACCTTTTCAATTATGCCAAAAGTAAAATTTGCATTAACCAAAATGCGTTGCCTTCAGGAAACCAATGAACCCAGTGCCTCCGAAGAACCTTATGTACTGGTATTTGCTGCTCAATTAAAAAAAGTAGCAGGGCTTGTTAATATTCCTGCAGCATCTACAACAATGTATGGGCCATGGGAGAATGTAGATGCTGGCGATCTGGTTGCTACAGCAGTAAACATCCCGGGCCCATTAGGCGATTTGCTCAATCATCCTTCAAAAAACTTTTGGGGCCTTGATGGAAAAGCACACGACCTTAACTCGCCTGATGAAGCCATTTTTGTAGCTGCACTTATGGAAAATGATGATGCCCAGCCTGGCGGCATCCGTGCAGGTTTTCATGCCCAGATGTTTGCCGCAATTACTTCTTACGCCAATGCAGGTATGAGCCGGGCCAGCATGGTATCAAAATTAAAAAAAGATGCTAAAGATGTTTTAACAGGTGTTACTGTTACAGGAATACCCAGCAGCGACGATCTGATAGGCGTTGCAGAAATACCTTTTAGTGCCGCAGATCTGCTAGCGGTGAATACTCAAACGGTAGTAAAAAATATTGAACTTGCAGGCGATGGTGGCAAGTACCGGTTGCGCTTTGAAATGAAAAAATAAATTACACAATTTTGAAAATGCCGGCCAATAAGCCGGCATTTTTTTATGTACTTAACTCCTGATATCATAATAATTACATACTGCAGGCAGTATTATTATCAAAAACAAAATATAAAGTGTAAAAAATTCTACAGTTTATTGTGGCCTTATAATTGATGCAATAATTAATGAGAAATATTTTGCGGAGCGATGCATTAAACGCTTTTGCAGCAACGTAAAGTATTGAATTCTTAAAGCAAAAAAAATCCTTTTCGTAATTATATCGTAAATAGTAATTTATACATACCAGCAACAAAATATGCCTCACACTTTTTTACCCAAACCAGAAATTGAATTTGATATTGTTGTGGTAGGCTCCGGGCCGGGTGGCACTACCACTGCTCGATATGCGGCAGCAAATGGTTTACGTGTTTTAATGGTTGATAAAAAACAGGAATTAGGTGCACCCATACAATGCTCCGGTGCAGTTAGTGATAATGCATTAGTACAAGCTGGAGTAACCCCCGATGCAGAATTTATACTGGAAGCCATTTACGGTTTTGCCATTTACAATGAAAAAGGCGATAAAAAAACAATTGATTACCGCCAGATAAAACCAAATCAATATGGCGCATCGGAAAACTTGAATGCACTGGGTTATGTGGTAGACAGGCGAAGATTTGACCGCTACCTTGCCACACAAGCCGAAAGAGCCGGAGTAACCATCTGGTTAAAAACTGAAGCACTGGGTTATCGTGTACTGGGCGACGGCAGTTGCGAAATTGACCTGCAAAAATATAATGAGCTTATTACTGTAAAAGCAAAAGTTGTAGTGGGAGCTGATGGCGTACAATCGCAGGTGGGTAAATGGGCAGGTATAAAAACACATATTAAACTGAGCGAATTGGCAAGCTGTTTACAATTTGTAGTAGATGGAGTTACAACAGAAGGTTTACTGGAAATTGTTACCGGTAACCAATGGGCGCCGGGTGGTTATGCCTGGGTTTTTCCAAAGGGGCATGGTTATGCAGAAATAGGATTAGGCATTACCAAAACCATGTGTACCGGCAATGCACAGGAGTACTTAGACAATTTTATTAAAAATTCTTTTTTTAAAGATAGATTTAAAAATTGCAGGATACTGGAAGTACAGGGTGGCGGGGTTCCATTGGCAGCACCATTAAAAACACAGTACGCCGATAATTTAATTTTAGCAGGCGATGCAGCCCGGCATGTAAATGCTATAACCGGTGGCGGAATACATACCGCATTGCATAGTGGTAAAATTGCAGGCGAATTTTTAGCGGCTTTAGTTAAAAGTGGCCAACCGGCAACAAAAGAAAATCTTAAAGGTTATCATGATAACTGGTTAAAAGCAATGGGTAATAATATGTGGAAGCTGTACCATGTTAAACGTAAAATTTTTGAAACCGCTAATGTGGTGGAAAGAGACCAGCAGTTATATGCCACCATGTCGAATTATTTTAGTGCAGATTCAGAATACAAAAAAATATAGCATGAGTACAAAACAACCGGTAGTTTTTGATATTGGCTGGAACGCCTGCATTAAATGCGGCGCCTGTGTTGCGGTATGCCCCCAGCCAGCAGGCTTTATCAGTAATTTTGATACCATTGCTGTAAATACGCCCTGTGATATTGCCTGCATGTTTTGCGAAGCAGTGTGCCCGGTAAGTACCATAACACATAAAATGTTAGCAGCCGAATCTTAAAAGACAGGTTAAAAAAATGCCGGAAAAAATTCCGGCACCTAAAGTTATTTTTTTATCAAAAATCGTTGTGTAGTTTTCGCCCCTTCCTGGTCGTACACATCAATTACAATATAAGTGTTAGCTGTAATTCCGGTTACCGGGTAAGAAAAATCATATTCATTTTTATTTTTTGCAGTAGATTCATCCGTTAAAAAGGGTGCACTCTGTCCCTCTTTGGTTAATACTACTTTATCCAGCCGTACTGCGGAACTGATATGGCCTGCAATAGTGTATTCGCCATTGGCATTAGCGGTTCCTTCAGTTACGTTATTGCTAAAACTAAGTTGCGGTGCAGGCGAATCCTTTTTGCAGGATACGAAAAATAACAGCGCAGTTATTGCGGCAATAAGAAGAGATTTTGTTTTCATTTGTTAGATTAATTTAATTTTAAAAATCACCTATTAAACGCTGCTTTGAGTAATTTATTATAATCTTTTTTAAA
Organism: Ferruginibacter sp.; assembly: GCA_043756235.1. Lineage (GTDB taxonomy): Bacteria > Bacteroidota > Bacteroidia > Chitinophagales > Chitinophagaceae > Ferruginibacter. The sequence continues at coordinate 79,460 of JAYURK010000152.1, forward strand.
ATTTTGCGTTAATAGCCATTTAATAGAAATGCCCGTTCTTAAAACGGGCATTTCTATTACAGTATCATATTAAATCTACAACCCTGCCGGCATTTCTTTTTTTGTCCTCATTTTTGCTAGTGCCGGATCCATTTCTATTGCTTTATCGCACATGGCCTGGCCCCTGTCCTTTTCTCCTTTCTTTTGAAAACATAAACCTGCCTGGTATAAGGCTTTGGCATCTTTTGCATCAAGCTCTATTAATTTCTGGCAAAATTCCAAAGATTTATCGTACAATTTCCTGTCGTAATAAGTTTGAGCAATATCTCTTAAAATATCTTTGTTACCGGGCTTGCGTGCCAAAAGGTCCAGCAATATTTTTTCGCCGGCTTCAAATTGGCCTGCGTAAATATAAGCGTACCCCAGGTTTTCATTAAAGTCGTTGCTTTTTGTAAAACCATTAGCGGCAGCTTTATTAAAGTATACAATAGCATTTTTATAATTACCGGCATTATAATACAACAAGCCTAACTCCTGCTGCCAGGCATTTTTGGTGGTATCTGCCTGCACTGCCTTTTCGTAAAAGTAAATGGCATTTTTTTCCTGCTCCATTTCTAAATAAGTGCGGCCCAAAGTATAATTTAAATCTGCATCGCCGGGAGTTTTATTTATCAGTGCTTTTAAAGCTTTTTCTGCTTTGGCATAATCTTCCTGGCGGTAATAACTCATCGCCAAAACTTTTTCAGCATCAGCGCAGCCTTTACATCTTTGGGCAAAATCAACAGCTTTTTCGTACTGCCGGTAACTGTAAAATAAATTCATCAGCTCGTTAATGGCCAAATTATTTCCTGGTTCTAATTCATTTGCTTTTGTAAAGCTGGCAATAGCCAAATCGGTTTTACGCATTTCAAGATTTGCATAACCATTTTCAATGTAAGCCGCTGTATATTTTGGATTTAGTTTAACAGCTTTATCAAAATTTTTTGAGGCCACTAAATAACGCTTAGCAGTTTTTTCTTCTATTCCCTTTTGATAAAAGTAAACGGAACTGTCAGAAGTTTGAGATATAGCCTGTGCGGAATACAATATTCCCAGGCAGAGCAGGATGTTTTTCATAAATGTTGTTTGTGCAAAAATTATTCCACTATTTTAGTACTACTGCTGCTAACGCAGGAAGGTGCACTTTTATTTTATACAAGCCCGTCTTTTTATCAACCAGCTCCACCTCAATTTCGGGGTTGGTTACATCACCAGTTCCCCAATATTTTTTTTCATCACTGTTAAATATTTCCTGCCACGCAGCTTTGCCATATACCTCTATTATCCAGTTGTGCCTTACCACCGGCGTCATATTTAATATAATAAGTACATCATCTTTTTTCTTTTTACCTTTTCGGCGATACACTATCACCGATTCGTCTCTGTGGTTAAGATCTATCCATTCAAAACCTTCGGTATCAAATTGCAATTGGTGCAGCGCCGGTTCATCTGTGTATAAAAAATTTAAATCTTTTACACAATGCTGCATCATTTTATGGCAATCGTATTGCAACAGCTCCCAACTTAATTCGCCTTTATAATTCCATTCGGTGGTTTGGGCAAACTCGTTACCCATAAACAATAATTTAGCGCCGGGGTGTGTAAACATGTATGCATATAACAAACGCAGGTTAGCAAACTTTTGCCATTCATCGCCGGGCATTTTATAAATCATCGGGCTTTTGCCATGTACCACTTCATCGTGGCTTAAGGGCAGCATAAAATTTTCATCATAAAAATAAGCCATACTAAAGCTAAATTTATTTTGATTGCCCGACCGGTACAACGGATCAATCTTAAAATAATCCAGCGTATCATGCATCCAGCCCATCATCCACTTCATACCAAAGCCCAAACCACCTTCGGTAGTGGGCTTGCTTATTTTAGGCCAGTCGGTGGCTTCTTCTGCAATAGTTTGCACATCCGGAAAATCGCGGTAAATAGTTTCGTTAAGGTGTTTTACAAATTCAATAGCTTCAATATTTCCATTGCTGCCATAAATATTTTTTTCCCACTCTCCTTCTTTCCTGCTGTAATCTAAACGTAAAATAGAACTTACGGCATCTACCCTAATACCATCTATATGAAATTTATCAAACCAATATCTTGCACCGCTTATTAAAAAAGATTTTACCTCGCCGCGGCTGTAATTAAAAATATAACTGTTCCAATCCGGGTGAAACCCCTTGCGCATGTCGGCATACTCATAAGTGTGTGTGCCATCAAACATAAATAAGCCATGGGCATCGTAAGGAAAATGCGAAGGCACCCAATCCAGCACCACGCCAATATCGTTTTGGTGAAAGGCATCAATCATTGCCATAAAATCTTCCGGCGTTCCAAAACGTGAGGTGGGTGCAAAGTAACCCGTGCCCTGGTAACCCCAACTGCCATCAAAAGGATGTTCCATTACGGGCATTAATTCTACATGCGTAAAGCCCATTTCTTTTACATAAGGCACCAGGCGTTCGGTAATTTGCTGGTAGCTGTTTAAACTTTCTTCATTATTTTTTTCGGGCCGCATCCAGCTGGCCAGGTTTACTTCATACACACTCCATGGCGCTTTAAGCGAATTGTATTTTTTTCTTTTGGCCATCCACTCCTCATCTTTCCATTTATTATTAGAATGCCATGCAATGGAAGCGGTGTTGGGCCTTACCTCCCAGTAGTTGGCGTAAGGATCGCCTTTATCAATTTGCACACCTTTAAAACCGGTGATGTGGTATTTATATGCTTCGCCTTTTTGCATATGCGGTATAAATCCTTCCCAAATGCCCGAACTGTCCAGCCGCACCAGTAATGGATGTGCTACAGGGTTCCAGGCATTAAAATCTCCCACCACACTTACTGCAGTTGCATTGGGTGCCCATACCGAAAAATAAAATCCTTCTGTTTCTAAAACATTTAATTTATGACTTCCAAAT
>JAYURK010000153.1:0-34384 GCA_043756235.1 Ferruginibacter sp.
ATCCGCAATTACACCCTTCAAAAACAGCAACTTTCATGCCCGGCATAAAATTAACCTCAACCGGTAAATTAAATACTTGTAATAAATCCGGGTAATGCACGGCAGGCCAATTAATTTTATATTTTCTCACATTTTTTTTACCTATGTGGATAATTCATTTCCAGACAAAATGCCCCCATTCCGCTATATTCGCAGCGCTGAAAAAGAAACTAATGGCAGAAAAAAATTTATTTGATTACACCGAAGATTCCATTAAAAGCTTAGACTGGAAGGAACATATACGCCTGCGCCCCGGTATGTACATTGGTAAACTGGGCGATGGCAGCAGCCCGGATGATGGCATTTATGTTTTAATGAAAGAGGTTATTGATAATTGCATTGATGAACATACCATGGGTTATGGCAAACATGTTGATGTTACTATTGATGGCAAAACAATTACCGTAAGAGATTATGGCCGCGGTATACCATTGGGTAAAGTAGTGGACGTAGTGAGCAAAATAAATACCGGTGCCAAATACGACAGTAAGGCTTTTCAAAAAAGTGTAGGGTTAAATGGAGTGGGTACAAAAGCCGTTAATGCATTAAGTAATTATTTTAAAGTAACGGCGTACCGTGAGGGTAAAGAAAAAACGGCAGAGTTTGAAAGAGGTGTTTTAAAAAAAGATCATAAAGAAACGGGCACTAAAGAAGATAACGGCACTTATGTAGAATTTATTCCTGATGACCTGATTTTTAAAAATTTTCATTTTGTACAGGAATATTTAGATAACCAGTTTTGGAATTACTGTTATTTAAATGCTGGGCTTGTAATGAATTTAAACGGTAAACGTTTTGTAAGTAAAAATGGTTTGCTGGATTTGCTGCAGCGTAAAACCAATGCCGATGAAATCCGTTATCCCATCATACATTTAAAAGGCGAAGATATTGAAGTGGCCATTACCCACGAAGGCACTTATGGCGAAGAATATTACAGTTTTGTAAACGGCCAGTTTACCACTCAGGGCGGAACCCACCTGGCCGCATTTCGGGAAGGCTACACCAAAACCATTCGTGATTTTTTTAAAAAAGATTATGATGCCGCCGATATACGGGGCAGTATTTGTACAGCCATAAGTGTAAGGGTGCAGGAGCCGGTGTTTGAGAGCCAAACCAAAACAAAACTCGGTTCGCAAACAGTGTACGAAGGCGGGCCAAGCATGAAAAATTTTATTGGCGATTTTTTGGGAAGAGAACTGGACAATTATTTACACCGCAATCCTGCCACTGCCGAAGCATTAAAAAAACGGATTGAACAAAACGAAAGAGAACGCAAAGAATTATCCGGTATTAGAAAGCTGGCAAACGAAAGAGCAAAAAAAGCCAATCTTCATAATAAAAAATTAAGAGACTGTAAATTTCATTATAACGATGAACCCAGCGGTAAGGATAAAGACAGCATTATAGAAAAACAAAAAGAGAGTACCATTTTTATAACCGAAGGTGATAGCGCCAGCGGCAGTATTACTAAAGCCCGGAATGTAAATACACAGGCCGTATTCAGTTTACGTGGTAAACCCTTAAACTGTTTTAGTCTTACAAAAAAAGTGGTGTACGAAAATGAAGAGTTTAATTTACTGCAGCATGCTTTAAATATTGAAGACGGTTACGAAAACCTGCGTTATAATAATATTGTATTTGCAACCGATGCCGATGTAGATGGTTTGCACATCCGATTACTGCTGATGACTTTCTTTTTACAATTTTTTCCTGATTTGGTTAAAAATGGCCATGTGTATATTTTAGAAACGCCTTTGTTTCGTGTAAGAAATAAACAGGAAACTATTTATTGCTATGATGAAACGGAAAAACAAAATGCTGTAAAAAAATTAGGATCAAAACCAGAGATCACCCGATTTAAAGGACTGGGAGAAATTAGCCCCGATGAGTTTGCAAGATTTATTGGCAACGATATGAAACTGCAACCCGTAATGCTTTTGCCTGAAACACATATTCAGCAATTACTGGAATATTATATGGGAAAAAACACACCATCACGCCAGGAATTTATTATAGATAATTTACAGGTGGAACTGGATTTGGTAGATGATGCTGCTATTAAAAATTAATTGCAAGCCAGTAAGAAAATGGCGAATGTAATAATGGTAAATATCGAATGGCATCCGGTAGTAATAAACATTCGATATTTTAAATTATAAGTTTAAATGGATAAATAACCCGAAGAAACATGTTTGAGTTTCATGGCGACAGGAAAAGGTATTTTGAAATACAGGTGGAGAACACCCGTAATTATGTAATTCCTTTTATTGAAAAATATAAACCCATTGTTGCAGGAACAAGAGTGTTAGAAATTGGCTGTGGCGAAGCCGGTGTTTTAAAAGCATTTACAGATAAAGGTTGCATTGGTGTGGGAGTAGAATTGGATGAACCAAGATTAGTAATGGCAAGAGAATGGATGCAGGAAGAATTAAACGCTCAAAAAATTTCTTTTATCAGTAAAGATATTTACAAAGTAAATGTTGAAGAAGAATTAAAAGGAAAGTTTGACATCATTATTTTAAAAGATGTTATAGAGCATATTCACGATCAGCCCAAACTAATAGGCTGGATGAAAAGTTTTTTGAACAAAGACGGCGTAATTTTTTTTGGTTTCCCTCCATGGCAAATGCCATTTGGAGGTCACCAGCAAATAATGAAAGGAAAATTTTTAAGTAAACTTCTCTGGTTTCATTTGTTGCCGGCTCCCCTATATAAAGCAATACTAAAAACCGGTAAAGAAAATGTGGCAGAAATGATGGAGATAAAAGAAACCGGAATTTCAATAGAACGCTTTGAAAAAATTGTTAGTGAAACGGGTTACAGCGTAGTAAACAAAACGCATTACTTAATAAACCCCATTTACGAATATAAATTTGGGTGGAAACCTAAAAAACAAAATGGACTAATACAATCAATACCATGGTTGCGTAATTTTTTTACCACCTGTGTGTATTATTTAATTACTCCAAATTAAAATAATTATAAAGAACTTAAAGAATGATACACATAGTTTTTAACGAGGCAGATATAAAAGTTTTGCAACAGGCAATTGAGCTGGACGAAAGTTTACAGGGAGAAGTGCTACAAATAAAAGATGATTACGCCGTTGGCCCTTTAAATAATATTTATCTGGGAGAAGGTATTGAGCAACGCAAACAATGGTGGCGTGAAGTGCTTGCTGGTGGTGATGGAGATGGCAAAGTGGATACAGGCGAGGTAGACGATTATAAAACCGCCGCAGAATTGGTAGGCACCATGCGTAGAGATGAAAATGAAATCATCTGGATATGGGCAGCGCAAAACAAACATGATGTTAGCGGCTATTACTGGCTGTTAAATTACATGAAAGAATTTCAGGGCAGGGTTTTCATTTTGTATTTAAACAATCTTCCTTTTATAAATGAAAAAGGAAATATTTTTTATCCCAACTGGATAAGTGAAATTCCGGCTAAAGAATTTTTAAAAGCAAAAAAACTAGCAAGAGAAATTACGCTGAGCGAATTTGAAGTTGATCCGGATGAATGGACAAAATTATGTAACGAAAACGGTGGCGTTCGATTACTGGAAGGCGGCAAAAAATTAAAAAGCGAAGACTATGATTTTTATGATGCCGAATTAAAAAAGCAGGTAACAACTGACTGGCAAAAGGGTTCAAAAATTATTCAGCATTTTTTAAGTAAAGCAAAACACACCACCGGCGACTGGTATTTATTGTGGCGTTTAAAAACTATGATAGCAAATAATATTTTTGATGTGCAGGGGAAGCTGGCGAACATGAAAGATTTTGAAGTTAAGACCCCCTCCGCCTCCTAAAGGGGGAACCTGGAACTCACGAATTTGAATAGCATCATATGCTCACACAGCATTAGGTAAAAAACTGGTTGAGAAAAATTATAAACTTTAAAACTAAGTTCCCCTTTAGGGGACAGGTGCATGGCTAAAGCAAACAAAGAAGAATACATCCACGCCGACAGTGGCATTGGCGGTCAGTACAAAACCTGGTTTTTAGATTATGCCAGTTATGTAATACTCGAACGGGCTGTGCCTGCAATTGAAGATGGATTAAAACCGGTGCAAAGAAGAATACTTCATGCCATGAAAGAAATGGATGATGGCCGTTTTAATAAAGTGGCCAACATCATTGGGCAAAGTATGCAATACCATCCGCATGGCGATGCAAGCATTGGCGATGCATTGGTAAACCTTGGGCAAAAAGATTTATTGATAGAAACACAGGGCAACTGGGGCGATGTAAGAACAGGCGACGATGCAGCAGCGCCACGATATATTGAAGCAAGATTAAGCAAGTTTGCTTTGGAGGTTGCATTTAATGCAAAAACCACAGAGTGGGCATTAAGTTATGATGGCCGTAAAAATGAGCCGGTAACCTTACCCATGAAATTTCCTTTGTTGCTGGCACAGGGTGCCGAAGGTATTGCTGTAGGTTTAGCAACAAAAATTTTGCCCCATAACTTTTGCGAATTAATTGAAGCTTCTATAAAATATTTACGCGGAAAAAAGTTTGAAATACTCCCCGACTTTCAAACAGGCGGTACCATGGATGCCAGCAACTACGGCGATGGTAAACGTGGTGGCAAAGTAAGAGTAAGAGCAATTATAGAAGAGCAGGATAAAAAAACACTTATCATAAAAAGTGTTCCCTATGGCGTTACTACCACGCAGCTAATGGAAAGTATTGTAAAAGCTACAGATGCCGGTAAAATAAAAATAAAAAAAGTTACCGATCATACGGCTGCTGCAGTAGAAATTATTATTGAACTGGCACCAGGCATTTCTCCCGATATAACTATAGATGCATTATATGCTTTTACCGATTGCGAAGTAAGTATTTCTCCTAACTGCTGCGTAATTGTAAAAGATAAACCGCAGTTTTTAGGAGTAAAAGAATTATTGCAAATTGCTACCGACAATACAAAAGATTTATTGCTGAAAGAACTGCAAATAAAACTGGCAGAGCTGCAGGAAAAATGGCATTACACCTCTTTAGAAAAAATATTTTTTGAAGAAAAAATATATAAAGAGTTAGAAAAGAAACACGAAACATGGGATAAAGTTTTATCCGCAATTGATACTGCCTTCAATCCTTTTAAAAAATTACTGAAGAGAGATATTACCAGAGATGATATTGTAAAGCTTACCGAAAAACCTGTTCGCCGCATTTACAGGTTAGATATTGATGAACTGAACCAACAGATAAAAGGTTTGGAAGCAGATATTAAACAGGTAAAAAGTGATATTGCAAATCTTACTGATTTTGCAGTAGCCTATTACGAAAACCTGTTAAAAAAATATGGCAAAGGCCGTGAGCGTAAAACCGAAATTAAATTATTTGATACCATACAGGCAAAGTCAGTAGCCATAGCCAATACAAAGTTGTACGCCAATTTTGCTGATGGTTTTATTGGTACCGGCTTAAAGAAAGATGAGTTGGTAGCAGAAGTGAGCGACCTTGATGATATCATTGCATTTACCAAAGGCGGCATAATGAAAGTGGTTAAGGTATCCGACAAAGTTTTTATAGGAAAAGATATTTTGCATGTGGCTGTGTTTCAAAAAAATGACGAACGCACTACTTACAATATGATATATGTTGATGCTAAAACCAGCGTTAGTTATGCTAAACGTTTTAATGTATCAGGCGTAACCAGAGATAAGGACTATGATTTAACCAAAGGCAGCGAAAAAAGCCGGGTGCATTATTTTACCGCCAATGCTAACGGCGAGGCCGAAGTGGTAAAAATAATTTTAAGCCCTAACTGCAGCGCAAAGAAAAAAGAATTTGATTTTTATTTTGAAGAACAGGAAATAAAAGGCCGCAGCAGTATCGGAAATATTGTAACTAAATACCCCATTAAATCGGTTAAGTTTAAAGAGGCCGGTAAGTCAACACTGGATGCTAAAAAATTATGGTTCGATAATAAATTTGGCAGGCTAAACACAGAAGAAAAAGGAGAATACCTGGGTAAGTTTGATGCTGAAGATCGTTTACTGGTTGTTTATAATGATGGTAATTACGAAATTACCGACCAGGAATTAACGCAGCGTTTTGATCCGGAAAAAGTGTTGCTGATGGAAAAATTTAATGCTGATAAAATTGTTACAGCTGTATATCTGGACAACGAAAAATTGCAGTACAACATTAAACGGTTTAAAATAGAAACCACTACCCTGCACAGTAAGTTCTTTTTTATTAAAGAAGGAAAAGATAACCGACTCGAAATGGTAAGTACTGATATAGAACCCATTTTGGTAGTGCAAAGTGGCCGTGGCCAAATGGTACGCAAAGCAAAATTTAAAGTGGTAAAAATGGTGGAAGTAATGGGCTGGAAAGCGGTTGGTGCCAAACTTACTGAGTTTAGTAAAAGTGTAGAAATGGCCTGGGAAAAACCAGCAGACAAAGAAAATACTCAACCGGAATTATTTGAATAAACTATTAAAAATCAACAATAAAAAAATTACAGCGTTTAAGCATGATGGTTTCCATCATGCTTTTTTATGCAATATGCTAAACGGTAATTTTACTGCAATTCGGCGCACAATTACCTGATGTTACTGATTATATAATAATTATTGGTTATTAAAGAAATAAAAACATACCGCACTCGTTAAGCAAATACCCATAATCCTGAAACCCGGCAAAACTATTATTGAATGTTGATTCAAACTAAACTGGCCTGGCGTAAAAAAATAATGTGCACATGCTGCCTGTTCAAAATAGCAACCAACACGCAATAAATATTGTAAACACCTAATACCTAAGCTGCACCTGCAAATTTTGCAATTGAAAACTATTGCCAATAAAATATTTTATTGTGCAGCAAATAAATTTTTTATGAAAAAAAGTAAACTTATGCAGTATATTTTATCAACAAAACCGCCTGTTGGTATGGTTTTTGAAAATAAATTAAATCAAAATCCTCCTTTATGAAAACCATTTCCATTTTAGTTACGGCCTGCCTTATCATGTTTGTGGTAGTGTTTACATTAATAACCATTTTGTTTTTCAGGTATTAATTTTTTTGTAACACTGCCCTATCAATCCTGTGTATGCGCTTTAATAAAATCGCTTACCAGGTAACCAATCAGCTTCCCTGTACTTTCGTTCTTTCGTCCATCTGCCAGCTGGGTTGCACCCTCACAAATATGCAGGTAAGCCACTTTACAATCTGTAGCCGTAAAATTAATATATTGCCGGGCTTGTAACACGCTAATACCGGCAGGCGTAACCGCACTGCTCAATACATTTTCTACACAATCCAAATCCAGCTCAATTCCAGTATAACTATCTTCGGTAAAACCTGTAGCATGTGCCACCGCCTGAATAAAATTTTTGCGTTCGTGTACAAAAATTTCTTCAAAAGTGATGTAATCTATAAAAGGATTGTTGTGGATATCCATTAAAATGTTTTGAGAAATATTGTTTTCATGCACGCCTACCATGCAATATTTACCCAGGTAACCATCTTCCTCAGCATATTTAAATCCGTTGCCGCTATGCCTTCCTTCTGTGGCACCATAGTCAGTATGTGCATCCAGGTTTACACAATTAATTTGTGCCAATGGAACAGTACCATTTTTATGTAACCCTTTTGCCACACCTTTAATAATGGGATAAGCGTTATTGTGGCCCCCTCCAATTACAATTGGAATTTTATTACAGGCTGCAATTACTTTCAGCATATTTTCCACTTCATCATCAATAATATTTACAGCATGCCGGTAGGCTTCCACCAGCTCTTCGGGGTTGTAGGCATTACTCTCAATTAAAAATTTTATATCGCCAAAATCAAAATGTCCCAGCAATAAAATATTATCACCCGGCAAAAAATCATTACTCTTTACGTTTAAAAAAGCATTAAGAAACGAAAGCCATGCGGTGGCTGTACCTCCTACACCATAGTTGGCCCTCACCCCAATATCTTCCGGTATACCTATAACAACATATTTTGCTGCGCTTTGCTGTAATACTTCAGGCCACTCACCATCTGTTATTACATGTTGCAGGCGCTCTCCCAGCCTGGTTTCAAAGCGGCGTACTTTAGTTAGGGATAAAATATCCTCTTTGCTGTAAAACTTAAAATGTTTCATAAAGGAAAGTTAGTGAAATTATTATTTTACAATAAAAAATAATTTTCCGTTTTTATCAGTAGTTTTCTTTTCACAAATAAAAAATGTAGCTTCATAAAAAATTATTCATGCGCTGGATTAAATATCTATTATACGCTGCAGGGGTTTTAATTATAGTTTATCTGTTAGGCCCACAGCCAGAATCACCCAAATATACCAACACCCTGCCGTCAGTGCCTGCTGTTAAGGGGCTCGAACAGTTTGTGGCCACCAATGAAGCCGCTCACCAATTACGCCCCAACAATCAGGCAAGAGTGGTATGGGCCAACGACAGCAACAAACAAAAAACGGATTATGCCATTGTTTACCTGCATGGTTTTTCTGCTTCGCAGGAAGAAGGAAACCCGGTACACCGCAACATTGCTAAGCAATTTGGCTGTAACTTATATTTATCCAGATTGGCAGAACATGGTATTGATACCGCTGAACAGCTGATGCATTTAACTGCAGATAATTATTGGGAAAGTGCAAAACAGGCACTGGCAATAGGTAAGCAATTAGGCAACAAAATAATTTTAATGGGTACCAGCACTGGCGGAACTCAGGCCTTACAACTTGCTGCAGCATTTCCTGCCGACGTTGCAGCCCTGGTGTTGTATTCACCCAACATTGCGATAAATGATAACAATGCCTGGCTGTTAAATAATCATTGGGGCTTGCAAATTGCGAGGCTTGTTAAAGGCAGCAATTACAATATGCCCACAGACGAGCGCCCTATTTACAAACAATACTGGAACAAACCTTACCGCCTTGAAGCGCTGGTGGCATTAGAAGAAATGCTGGAAACCTCAATGAACAAAGCAACCTTTAAAAAAATAAAACAACCAGTTTTACTGTTGTATTATTTTAAGGATGAACAGCACCAGGATGATGTGGTAAAAGTAAGTGCTATGAAAGAAATGTTTACACAACTGGCAACAGATACGATATATAAACGAGCTATTGCATTACCCAACACCGGCAATCATGTAATGGCATCACCCATAAAAAGTAATGATGTAGAAAGCGTAGAGAGAGAGACCAAACGGTTTTTGGAAGAAGTGGTGATGCTGAAAGCCAAATCGTAATTTATTGAAACAGTACATGAAAAAATTGATTCAAAATATTTTTAGTTTAAGAAAAGATGTAGGCATTAATTTTTATATAGCCGATTTTTTTCATCGTAAAATATTAAGACAAAATGCAGATACCCGTTGGGCTGTACATTATACCAGCACTGTAATTTTTCCGGAAAAGATAACCAGAGGGAAAAATGTTTTTCCCGGCGATTCTCCCGGTAATTATATTGAAGCTTCTAATGGAATTATTATTGGTGATTATACTAACATTGGCCCCAATGCAGGTTTGCTTTCTGCAAATCATAATTTAATCGACAACTCTAAGTATGATACTGCTCCCCCTATTAAAATTGGTAATTTTTGCTGGATTGGAATGAATGCCGTAATATTACCCGGAGTGGAACTGGGCGATTTTACCATTGTAGGCGCAGGTGCAGTAGTAAGCAAAAGTTTTACAGACGGATATTGTGTGGTGGGTGGAACACCTGCACAAATCATTAATTATCTTGATAAAGATGTATGCCAACAATTCAGCAAAACAAAATACACCAGCTAATTTTTCTTTAAAACCATTTGCGCAAAGGTCATTGCTGTTAATAACAAGCAGTATGATGAGGCTGGCTGTGCAGCTGGTAATTATTTTTGTGTATGCCCGCCAGCTTTCTGTATCTGATTATGGCATTTATCAATCGGTATGGTTGTATGTTAATGTTATCAGCGTCATTTCTTTATTTGGCTTGCCTGCTTTATTATTATCTACATCATTATCACAAATCACTTACTGGGTAAAACTACACTTAAAGCTTTTTATTACAATCACTCTCTTTGTAAATTTGGTTCCGCTTTTGTATGTTTTATTTGCAATTACTTCCTATAGTTATTCCATAAAATTATTAGTGGTTACAATAATTATATTACAAAACCTTGCAGTAATTACCGAAACTATTGCTATAAAAAATCAAAAAGAGAAATTAGTCCTCATCAGTAACTTAATTTTTTCTGCTGGGTTTCTAATAGCCCACCTATACATACTTTACAATCATTATTTTTTGTGGTTGTTATTGTTCTGCATTGCAATAATGCTGGTATTAAAAATTATTGTGTTGATTTTTTTTGGCAAAAATAAAATTATAATAAAACCTGAAACAAACGAAAATGAAATTTCGAATCAATGGTTTTATCTGGGCATCAATGATATATTAGGGGTAGCATTTAAATGGGTTGATAAATGGGTGATTTTATTTTTTGTATCAGTTTCGCAGTTTGCAATATATTTTAATGGCTCTTACGAAATACCCATTTTTGGTTTAATGCTTAGCGCCATGGGTAATATAATGCTGGTAGATCTAGCTGATAAAAAAGACAAATCGGCGAATAATGTAAAACAAATTTTTAACCGTAGCACTTTACTGCTGGCCTCAATTGTTTTTCCTGCATTTTGCCTTTTACTGTTTTATAATTACAATTTTTTTACTTTAATATTCAGCAACAAATATGAGGAAGCTATTCCCATTTTTATAATTTGTTTATTTGTATTGCCCTTACGCATAACCAATTTTACTGCAGTACTGCAATCATACAAGCGTGCTGATTTAATAGTAAAAGGTGCAGCAATAGACCTTTTACTGGCTATTATTTTTATGATAATTTTATACCCGGTATTAGAATTAAAAGGATTGGCGCTTGCCTTTGTATTATCTACTTATGTGCAGGCAGCATATTATTTATGGCACACCGGAAAAATAATTAATAAGCCGGTACATTATTTTATCCCATTCAAAAAGTTGTTTATCGTTATGTTGTTATCCTTATCAACCGTTGGATGCAGTTATTTACTGCTGCTCAATTGCAGGTATCCTTTTAATTTTATTGGAGGCATTATTGCCTGTGGTTTACTCATCATTGCATTGTTGTGGTATAACTATAGTAAAGGCTTGGGTGCTGCAGATGAATAACAGGTATAATTATCGATCACTTATCCTATATTTTGAAAAATAAAAACACCCCATAAACGGCAGCCAGGTAAAATAATTTATCCCCATCAGTAAATAATCAAACAAAGCAAACAAACAAAAAGAAAGTATCATGTACTTATCCCATTTAGTGGTAAAATAACCAATAACAAATATTAGTTCGGCAAAAAATGCACATACATATAAAGTAAAAGAAACGGCTTGATGATTAATTAAAAAGATTATAAAGTTACTATACCAGCTATTATTATTAAGGGCAAGATAAGATGCATGCTGGCGGAATAATATTGCACTCATCTCTTCAAAATTAAAAATACCTCCCGCTCTTATCTTCCATAAAGCAGCAGAAAAAAATACGGTAATAAAAATCAGCCTGCAAACATGCAAGAGATAATAAAATCCCTTTGGCGATCTGGCAACAAAAATGAGGGGAACAAACATCCATGCCGTAAAATTTTCTATACTAACAAACGACATGGTAGAAAAAAAACTGGTGTATAAAATATTAAACAGAGCTGTTATTATTGCCAATAAAGGTTGCAGCCTTTTATTTTTATAAACGGAGAATAACAAAGCAGCAGGTAAAATCAGGAACATAACATCAAGGCATATTTGCAGCCAAAGATGATTTATAATCAGATGCTGTAAATCACTCAGCATAAAAAAATTGTGGGTAACATCAAGCCTGTTTAAAAAGAACACAGGATTAATTAATGAGAATGTTAAACCATTATATGCAAACCACATATAACAAAATAAAAAACAACAAAAATAAAAAAGGGCAAAATGCCTGATATGTTTTTCAGTTATCAACAATAAAATTAATTTTTTGGGGTGGAGTGAGAACTTTCAATATATTGTTATTCCACAAGGTTTGATGCTGGTACACGGAAAAAGATTGGATTTTTTTTCCGGTTATTTGCGCTAATAACTTTTTATACCAGCGGGTAAAATTTTCATCCGTAAGGGTATTGCGGTATCGCCCGGGCTTCATCAATCCCGGAACTCCTATTTTTTGTGGTGCCAATTTCATGGTATTAAAAACAGCATCATTCACCACAATTTGTTTGCTGTAGTTTTGGAGCGACACTAAAAGCATATCTCTTTTTTCAAAACTTAAGGTTGATAAATCGAGCAGTTTATCATCTGCAAATATTTTGTATACAGTTTGCGTATCTTTTAAGTACATTTTATTACTGAACATTCCATACTGATAAACTGGTGTTGCCGTTACACCCCATTTAAAATTGATGTAGATATAAATGGAGAGCAATAAAAGCAACAAAAAAAAAGTTGCTTTATTAAAATTATATAGTTTTTTTAAAAACATTATTTTGCAAAGGCCTCAAGTTAAGCATATTCAATAATAACACATACACTTACAGAAATAAAAATAAATACTAAATTACGTTTTTTAAAATCAATTTACCATGGCACTACTTCGCAAACTAAACACAAAAGCTAAAACAGAAGCTAATACCGGCTTTGGTGCCAACGCTGCAGATTATGGCGGACGTTTTGTAAACAAAAATGGCCAGCCAAATATCCTAAAAAAAGGAGTGAATTTTTGGGAACGCATAAGCTGGTATCACGCCATGCTTGCTTTACCAAGATGGAAGTTTTTACTTTTACTCTTTACATTTTTTATTTTTGCCAATTTTATTTTTGCATGCATCTACTATTTTGTAGGCGTGGAGCATTTAAGTGGCATGAACACAGGTTCTGAACTACAAAAATTTGGCGAAGCTTTTTTCTTTAGTGCACAAACTTTTACCACGGTGGGTTATGGCCGCATTAGTCCTTCGGGGTTTTTAACAAGCACCATTGCCGCATTGGAAGCTTTGGTAGGCTTATTAAGTTTTGCAATTGCAACGGGTTTATTTTATGGCCGCTTCAGTAAACCTACTGCTTATTTAAAATTTTCGGGTAACGCACTAATTGCTCCTTTTAAAGATGGCATTGCTTTAATGTTACGCATAGCCCCATTTAAAAACACTACACTTACTGATGCAGAGGCAAAAGTAACTTTAGGTATGGCAGTAGAAGAAAATGGAAAAATTACCAATAAATTTTTTCCTTTACAGTTGGAGTACCATAGTGTAAATGCTTTAACGCTCAGCTGGACGATTGTGCATCCCATTACAGAAGAAAGCCCTTTGTATGGTTTTACCAAAGAAGATTTTGAAAATACAAGAGGAGAAATTTTGATCTACATAAAAGCCTTTGATGATATGTTTAGTAATACAGTTGTTGCAAAGAGTTCTTATACATTCAGAGAAATAATTTATGGCGCTAAGTTTATTCCCATGTATCACCGTAACACCGATGCCGATGCTACTATACTTGATCTTGAAAAATTAAATAGTTTTGTTGATGCAGATATTGCAGAAAGAATACACAGTGCAGATAAAATTGTTAATACCTGATTATTTTTTTCTATTTTCTCTATCAAAGCCTTTCAATATTCAAAATAATTATTGGCTTAGTAAACGATTGCCCGTTTGCTGGTTGTTTATGAATTTGCCTTACAATGTCCATTCCACTTACTACTTTACCAAATGCCGCAAATCCCAATCCATCCGGATTATAATTTTTGCTGCTGTCGTAACCGGTTTGATTACCCACACAAATAAAAAATTCGCTGTTAGCGGTGCCGGGTAAAGATCGGGCTAGTGAAAGGGTGCCGCTGGTATGGGTTAAGCCGGTTTGTTTTGGTGCTTCATGCGGTATTCCGGCTAGGGCAACAGCTTTTTTATTATTGCTTTGCCAAATGCCGCCCTGGATAATTCCTGTGTTAAGGTCTGATGCCATCGATTCTACAAACAATACCCTGTAAAAAGAACTGTTTTTATAAAAGCCCGAATCGATATAGGACAGGAAAGCGGTAACAGTTTGAGGAGCTTTGTCAGGATATAATTCAGCTTCTATATTCCCATAATTTGTAGAAATGCGTACACGGGGATTTTTGTAATTGTTGCAAGACCATAAAAAAAATACACCTATAAATATTATTATTTTTTGCATGGCAGCAAATTACATAATAATATCAGTGTATCATTTCTTGCTTAAATAAATTTGAAATTGTAAATTTTAGTTTTTTGTATACAAGCCGGCATTATTATACATACCTGCGGTTACAACTATTTTCTCGTTAAAGTTTGCGGCAGGCTTTTTAGCATTGAAATATTTATAAGCCTCAGCATTATCCTTTACCAGGTCGTTCATCAACTCGTATTTGTAAGGAAGTATTGCACCATCATCACCCAATTGTAAATACAGTTTTTCTGAAGTGTTGTGCCCATTATAATATTTAACGGCATATACATTTAATTTTCCGCTGGCCACCCTAACCGCAAAACCTGGTAAAGCGTTTTTTGCTACATAACTTTTTTCATCAGTAGAAAAATCTCTTTGAGAAATAGCATAATGATCTTTGCTCTGGTAAGCTTTTATAGCTTCGGTTTTTATAACAATATTTCCATCGGCTAACAGATGCGGTGTTTTAAAAACGCCGGTCACCAGTTTTAAAGAAGCATAATTTTTAATAGAGCCGTCATTCATTTGTACGTAGCATACCGAAACCTTTTTAGGATCATCTTCTCCAGGATTGGTGCTTTCGATGGCATTTTTACTAACAGTGCATGAATTAAAAGTGAGGGCAAGGCATAGTGCCATAATCGAGGGCAAAGTCGTTTTCATTAGTAGGGATTTTGCTAAAAACGCATTACTGCAGATATTATTGTGCAAAATACCGGCAAAATGTTCCCTTATTATTCACATGGTGACTTTCTCCTGGTATCAATTAAATATTGAATTTTCCATTCGCTGTTTATCCTAATCAATTGAAAAGAATTTACCCCGCAATGGCTGAACTTTCCTTTAAAATAAAATTTATAAGGCGTCCAAACAATAGCCAAAGGGCCGTCTGTCTTTATCATTTCAAAAATAATCTGCTCGTCGGCATCTCCTTTTATTAATTTACTGATTGATGTTGCAAAAGCATTTACGGCTTCATTTTTTACAACTACTTTTCTTGACTTATCGCTGGCTATAGTTTGTAAAATTGCCCCTTCTGCAAAAGAATTTTTTAATAAAACAGTGTCACTGGTTTTCATAGCAATAAATAAATTATTTACCGCAACCTTTACAGAATCTTCTGTTGATTGGGCAGTTGCTGTAAACGTGACCGTGATAAAAGTTAAAAAAATAAAAAAATGTTTCATATTAAGCCGTTTATTTTTTTTTGGTAAAATTATTGAGTAGTAAATATATAACTCCCTTATCATGAAAAAATATAATTTACAACAATGGTTTTCTTTACTGCTGATATGCCTGTTTTTTGCAGCATGCAGTAATAAAAATTTTCCAGTCAACAGCAATGCTGATGCGGATATCCGTTTCGAAAATGGCAAAAATGCTGTAGCAACAAATGCCATTCCGCCACAGGTTATCAGTATTAATGATGCCCTGTCTAAATTAAATAAAGATGGTGAAATATATTATGATGATGAAATGGGCTACAGGTATTGGAGACTTGATAACGGAAAATATCATTTAGATGCAAAATATCTTTCAGGTGCATTACCCGGCAAAAGATCATCAAAAAAACCGGCAAAAAAAATTGCCGAAAACAAAATAAATGAGGAGCATGAAGTAAAATATGCAGGAGAATAGTACATACTAATTTTCAAATCTCATCGTTTTATAATTAAGTGGCTAAAAAAACCACTTCCTTAATAAATAGCCCACCTGCAGGAATAGCCTTGTGGGCTTATTTATTTTAATAGCCTAATATCTTTAACATACTCTGCGCTGTTTGCTCCTTTGCATATACCCAATCTACCAATTTTCCATTTTTATCATGCCCAACAATGATATGCTTGGGCGAAGGAATAAGACAATGCTTAATTCCGCCGTAACCGCTTATCTGGTCCTGGTATGCACCGGTATGAAAAAAGCCCACATATAAAGGCTCGCCCTCTCCTACTTTTGGTAAAAAAACTTCGTTGATATGTTCCTCACTGTCGTAATAATCATGACTATCGCAAGTAATACCACCCAGCACTACCCGATGGTATTCGTTATTCCATTTATTTATAGGCAGCATTAAAAACTTTTCGCCAATGCCCCAGGTATCGGGCAATGTGGTAATAAAAGAAGAGTCAATCATGTACCAGGTTTCTTTATCGTTTTGATTTTTTTCGCCAATTACACTGTAAATGTGCGCCATACTTTCTCCCACAGTAAAGCTGCCAAACTCAGTAAAAATATTGGGCATTGGCACTTTACTTCGTTTACAGGCCACTTTAATGTTACGTACAATTTCGTTAATCATAAACTGGTAATCGTATTCAAAACCAAGCGAATGTTTAATAGGAAAACCTCCACCAATATTTATAGAATCCAATTCGGGACAAATCTTTTTTAACTGGCAATAAAGGTTGATCACTTTATTCAGTTCACTCCAGTAATAAATATCATCTTTAATACCTTTATTTAAAAAGATGTGCAGCATTTTTAATTGAAAGCGGTGTTCGTTTCCTTCAATTTTATCTACATAAAATTCTAAAATATCTTTTGCCCTTATGCCCAGGCGTGAGGTATAAAAGGGAAAGTTGGGTTCTTCATCAGCAGCAACACGAATGCCCAGGTTAAAGGGCACTTTTACCGATTTAATATAAGCCCTTAATTCTTCTACATTATCCAGTACAGGAATTACATTTTTAAAACCACTGTTTAATAAACCTGCAATGCGGTTAGTGTATGGCTTTTGCTTATAACCATTGCAGATTACAAAGGTTTCTTTATTTACTTTCTTTTTGGCGTATAATTTTTTAAAAATATCAATATCATATGCGTATGAAGTTTCTAAATGAATTTCGTTTTTTAAGGCTTCCTCTACAATAAATGAAAAGTGCGAACTTTTGGTACAGTAGCAATAATTGTATTTGCCTTCGTATTTATGCTTTTTAAAAGCATTGGCAAACATGGTTTTGGCTTTATTTATCTGTTTACCAATTTTTGGCAGGTAAGTAAGTTTTAATGGCGTGCCGTATTTATCAATCAGTGCTTTTATATCCAAATCGTTGTATTGCAAATACTCGTTCTTTAATTTAAAATCTTCCTGCGGAAAATTAAAGGTTTGATGTACCAGGTCGTTGTAAGTATTATCCATTTATTGTTGCGGCTTAATGATGGTTAATAAAAAAATTTTTACAAATGTACTTCATTGAGAATATTATGAATAAAAAAACCGGGTGTAAATATTTACACCCGGCTATAATTTTATTACAGGCAATACTATTTTACCGAATCTACCAATTGCTTAAAAGTTTCGGGTTCGTTCATCGCTAAATCTGCCAAAACTTTACGGTTTAAATCAATATTTTTAGCCGCAAGTTTATGAATGAATTCGCTGTAAGTAATACCCTCAGCTCTTACTGCTGCGTTAATACGGGCAATCCATAATCCACGGTATTCTCTCTTTTTAAGTTTACGGCCTACATAAGCGTAGGTTTGTCCTTTTTCTAAAACGTTTTTGGCAACGGTGTATACATTTTTACGCTTACCGTAAAAACCTTTGGCTGCTTTTAATATTCTTTTGCGGCGGGCCCTGCTGGCTACTGCATTTACTGAACGTGGCATATCTTAATTAGTTTAAAGTTAAATGTTGATGATCGTTTATACCTGCGGGGACCCGGCTTATTTCATTCCCAAAAGCCTTTTTACAAAGTGCATATTAGCATCGCTAACTATGCCATCCTTACGCATGTTACGCTTGCGCTTAGTAGATTTTTTTGTAAGAATGTGGCGTTTGAAAGCTTTTTGAAATGTAATTTTACCCGAACCGGTAACTTTAAAGCGCTTTTTAGCGCTGCTGTTGGTTTTAACCTTTGGCATTATATAACTTGTTTTTAGTTACTCCCTGCTGGCGCCCCAAAATTTTGGGAACTTTTTGAGCCTTGTGGGAAATGTTTAAAAAAGAGCACTGTTCTTTTTTGGGCGGCGAAGATAAGCATAAATACTTAAAATTAGCGCAGCATCAATAAGTTTTTTAAGGGCAATTGGATTTTGAAGTCTAAATTACACTTCATTCATTTCATCATTACATAAAAATAATCTATGCCCCATATTGTCATCATCTCTAGCAGTATAAGAATTGAAAGAAACAGCCACAGGGTAAGTTTGTATTTTAAAAATTATTTGCAAACCAATAATTTGGCCACAGCAGAGATACTGGATTTAAAAACCCTTAATTTTCCTTTATTCGATGAAAGATTAAGGCTGCAAAAAAATCCGGCTAAGGAAGTAATTGAGTTTGCACAAAAGATAACTGCAGCAGATGGGGTATTAATAGTAACACCAGAATATAATGGCGGCTATCCCGCCAGTTTAAAAAATGCGGTTGATTTATTGTACGATGAGTGGCACCGCAAACCTGTGGCTATTTCAACTGTATCGGAAGGTATTTTTGGTGGAACACAGGTGATTACTTCCCTGCAATTTTCGCTTTGGAAAATGAAAGCCTGCACGGTACCTGCCATGTTTCCTGTATCTAAAATAAAGGAGACCTTTGATGAAGCAGGTAATGCAACTGATAAACAGCCTACAGATAAAAGGGCCGCAGGTTTTATAAATGAATTATTATGGTTTATTGAGGCAAAAAGTAAAATGACTAATCAGTAATCTTTTTTATACTTCATTATTTTTTCCATAGTGCAACGATGATTTCATTGATATTGTCAGCTTGATAAACCATTATGAACTACAGATTGTGGATTATATTAACCAGTTTGTTAACCATCCTTGCTTGCAAAAAAACAGAAAACTCTGAAGATGACTGTACACCTGGCGTTACCATCGAAAGGATAATTACCGACAAACCTGCTACAGTTACGCTTTCCGGGAGCCAATATTATATTATTGAACAAAACACTATTGATACAAGGCTCAAACCCTGCAACCTGGCACCAGCATTTCAAATAAATAACCTAAGTGTAATGGTGAGTGGCGAAGTAAAATTTACAAGTGCTGGTACCCCCGGGCCCGGGCCTTGTTGCAGCCAAAATTTTATTATCACTAAAATAAGCAGGTAAAATAAAACCGCTGACTTATGGTCAGCGGTTAAATTATTTAAGATAATACTGAGATACTTATCTTGTTTGTGCTTGTGCTTGGTTATAATACGATGAAGCTTTGTGTTAATGTGCTTATTACAGCACCATTATCTACAGCAATTACACGATATTCAATTTTACCTGTAAACTTTTTTATTTTATCACAAAACGAATAAGATTTGTTGCTCTCTCCCATTAAAAATGCAGTAGTTCTGTAAGTAGCACCATCAGTACTCTTTTCAATACGATATGCTGTGCTGGTAGTTTCAGCAACTGCAACCCAGCTTAAATTAATTTTACCGGCTTCGGTTGAGGTAATTTGTAAAGAATTTATAGAAGTTTCAGTAGTTGCCGGAGTAATCTTAACTAAAGATTTGAAAGGTTTGCCTGAAGCAAATGAAGAAGTAGCAACTGTAATAACTAGTAATAGCGTAATAAATTGTTTCATTTTCGAGTGGTTTAGATTTCAATCGTTGTAATCAGAGGTAATGATCATCAGCGATTGTTTCACAAATATACAGTGCGTATTTTTACTGTGCAAGTATTTTTGCTTTTTGAACAGTAAATTTACTGATTTCACCGACAGATTTTGCCGTTTCACCGAAAAAGACACCCTAATTTGCTATAGCTATTTGATTGTAAATATTCAATATATAATTGATAATACGTTAGTTACAAATTTAAAATATTTTAATTGGTTATTTTGTGCTTTAAAAAGGTTTTTCTTAAAAAAATAAATATTTTTTTCAAAATTTTAGGGTCAATCAAGAAAACTACGTAGTAAATACTGTAAATGTTGCTGTAACTATACTGAAATTACTGTTGATAAAACTTAAAAAGCGGTTACTATTATTAAACGCTGGCCCAAATGGAGACATTTAATTATTATGCTTGCAGAAACTAAACAGGGATTTATAAATCGAGAAGTTAAAGAGATCAATAATCTGCTGACAGTTTGTTATAACCTGACTACATTTACTAAAAATATATTTTATCAAATTAATTTTATGAGCATTTTCAATATTGCTTTTTTTGCAGCCTGTGTATTTATTGATGCGAATGCAATGGCGCAGCAAAGCACTGCTGCGGATTCTTTAAGAGACGAGAGTATAATTTTTACCCGGGCAGAAGTAGAAGCTGGTTTTACAGGTGGAGTTACGGAGTGGAGAAATTTTCTGCAACAAAATTTAAATGTTGATGTGCCGGGAGATAATGGAGCTCCTGCCGGAAAGTATACAGTTATTATTCAGTTTATAGTGGGCAGGGATGGAAGCGTAAAGCAAATAGTAGCATTAACAAACCTGGGGTATGGGTTAGAAGCTGAAGTGATAAGGATAATTCAAAAATCAGGAAAATGGACACCTGCTTACCAAAACGGACGAGCCGTTAACGCTTACCGCAAGCAACCTGTAACATTTGTAGTTGAGTCAGATGAATATAGCGTTACCACAGCCGTGCCTTATAAACTTTTTGCCAATGTTGATAACGAAATTACCGTTACAGCCCGGGAGATTAAACCAGAGCACATAAGTGCGTCAATCAATATAGGTTCTATTACACCAAACGGAAATGGTAAATTTATTGTGAGGATTTCAAAACCAGGCCGTGTAATTATTTCGGTAAGTAACACCAACCAATTTGGAATTCAAATGACCTGCCTTGATTTGATCCACCATTTGCCGACGAGCCTGCTAAATCCATCAGGCGGCAGTCGCCTTAACGCAAGAGCCAGCTACCAGTTGAAGGCGACATGGCGATAGTAAATGCTGGCAAACTTTTGGAGACCGCCTAGCTAATGGTCTTTTTTACGCTTCCCTCCCCTGGCCATCCACTACGGCTAACCGTTGCAGTATTTAATAGAAAATAGCAGCGTAGCCTTACCGGCGCAGGCAAGGACTGGCTTTTGCCACGCCAATCAACAGGGTACAAAACACGATGAGTATGATTTTTTGCATGCGGTATAGCTTGTAGGTATTGATCAAAAACACTTGAATTTAGCGCTGCAGCGCTTGCCGCTTACAACTGACTTTTTTTATTTAAAATCTCCACTTATTAAGGGCCATTGATCGAAATCACGGTCAAGCATTTGTCCGTTCTCCGCCATGATCACCCACTTATCTTTTGGCGCACGTACATCATAGGTCAGATTATTTCCATCGGGAAATTGAAATGATGTCCTGAGCGATTCCTTATCCGGATTGGATTGCGTGAGCTGGCTTAACAGCGTCGCGGCATCTGTATTTTCAAATACGGCGATCAATCCAAATTGATTTTCCGAATGAACGGCGATCAGCACATTATCTGCATTGGTGTAAACAGACCATGTTTCATTTTTGGCCATAGGCGTAAACGATGGCGGCACATGAACCGGTCCGGCAGCACAGGCGAAGTTCTTATAGACTCCGGTATTGTTCCAGCCCATATAATCAGATCCCGGACCGGCAATGTGAAAAACTGAAGAAAGATCTTCCGCAAAATCATTGAGGAAAAGGCAAACCGGACGGGCAACTACCATTGATTTTTTCCCACGATTGGCACCACCTGCTGACAATAGAAAATACTTTCCGGCGCTATATATTTCAGGACAGGCTTTTTTACCATGGCCCATTTTTACAAAATAACCAGCCCCTTTAGTAAAGATCAGTTCGCTTATTTTATCGGCCGGGCGGTAAGGCATAGCAGCGCCTGTTAACGCATGCACTTCTGCATGGCGGATATCTTTGTTGTAGCCGGCAATATCTGTAAAAGCCAGCCATGATTTCATAAAAACAGATTGATACCCGATTGTTATTTGTTGAATATATTGTTTATCGTAGCGCCTGCGCATGGGTGGATAATGCTTCAACTGGTAGCTGCCAATGGCATAGGTCCAGTTGATATAATCCAGTACATTGCGGGCCTCCGTTCTCACTTTTTCCGAACCAAATCCTTCCAGGTTTAGCAGTGCTGAAATGGTGTAGGCAATATAAGGCAGAGAGTTGAATTCGTAGAGTCCGCTTTCTTTTATTTCGCCCAGCAATCCCATTATTTTATCTTCCATTCCGTTTTGTACATTGTTGTAATAAGGCTCAATATTACCATGCGTCATCATCCATTGATTTTTAAGATATCTCGAACCTTCCGTCATCAACAGGTGATTTTCTGTTTCCTTTACCAGGCCCAATGTGTGCGGAACCGTTGACCGGAATCGATTGCCATCCGTGGTTAAGAGGACATTCAACAGGTGGTCTTTAGTTTCGGGATAAAGGATATCCGGCTGATCGCCAAACAGGAATAAAATGCTGGTTAAAGGAGTCAACGTAAAATCATAATCACCCTTCTTATTCAGCGCCCACGACGAACCGGTTACACCCCTCACATACATTTGACGAATCTTTTTATTGGTTTGATCCAGGTCTCTTTTCAACAATAGTTTTGCCAGTATAATCCTGGGCGAACTGCCTTTGCTGCTTAGTTTCGAATCTACCAGTTTTTTATCGGCCCACTGCAGGATAACGCTATCGGTAAAAGCAGTCTTTGTTCTCAATTTCGCAACTCGTTCATGTGGCACGCTGATATTGCCGGGCGCTATCGTTTGTGCATGCCGGTTACAGGCCACTAAGCAGGAAAGGGTAATTAAGAAAAAGACAGGTTTCATTTGTTAGTTTTGGTTAAATAGAGGCAATATTTTTTTAAAGTAAATAATCATTTATTTCCAGAGCGCCCCTTTGTTTAGGACGGTTACAAGATGGTATTATTCAATCGGAGCTTTCTCCAAATAGGTATTTTAACAAAAGCCATTTTTATCATAACCGCTTTTCACCACGCGTGGCAATTAAGTACTAACAATTGAAACACCTTAACCTATTGACATTGCATGATGGGCAAAGCGCAGGTCTAAACTAAACGACATTTTAGAAAAAGCGGATCATTGAATATTTTTTCTTAACTACCCCAACTTAATCAATTAACCAGGCATTCAAACAAACATCAACCACACACGTCCGATACATCGAAACAACCATCCACCAACAACAATCCAACCATCAACTCAAATCTTAATCCCCCATTCATTCAACATAGGCCGCCCCAGTAATGCATTAGCTTCGGGATCATTTTTAAATTGCTCTTTTTCAGGATCCCATTGCAGCCTGCGTTTTAGCTGGTAGGCAATGTTGCCCAAATTACAAACCGATGCGGTTCGATGCCCGGTTTCCACATCACAAACAGGTTTGGTTCGCTTGCGCATTGCATTTAAAAAATCCTTGTGATGGTCTTCACTTTTGTACACATGCTTTTCTGATTCGCCGATTATTTTATCTTTCAGCGCAGCCGGTGTTGTTTCCAGTTTTCTTCGCCCCACTTTCAATTCCGCTTCTGTTCCTATAAAATGAATGGCATTATTCCAATCAAATTTTTCGTGCGTCATCGTAATTCCATTGCTGTAGCGATATGTCAGAAACGGGTGTTCACTGCCATCCGGTGCAATCACTTCTATCGGACCACTATTGTCCATATCCAATGCCCATTGCACAATATCAAACATATGGGCGCCCCAATCGGTTACCATCCCACCGCCAAATTCCCGGTAGTTTCTCCAGTTTGGAAACACATCGTTTGAAAGCGGCGGCGCCAGTTCCGCATTGAAGTTGACAGCCGCGTTGGGTCCCAGCCATTTGGCCCAATCCAATCCTTCGGGTATGGCCTCTGCTGGTAAATTATACGGTGTAGGAGGCGGCCCCACATTTACTTTGATGCTTTTTACCTGGCCGATATAACCATTGCGGATCAACTCCACAGCCTGTCTGAATTCGGGCCAGGAACGCTGCATGCTCCCGGTTTGAAATACACGGTCATATTTGCGGGCAGCATTCACCATCGCCCTGCCTTCTTTAACGGTTAGGGCCAACGGCTTTTCACAATAAATATCTTTACCGGCTGCGGCGGCTCTCACGGCCATGGCTGCATGCCAATGATCGGGCGTAGCAATTACCACCGCATCAATGTCTTTACGGGCCAGCAATTCCCTGAAATCTTTGTACACCGGTATCGCTGAGTAAGTACCCAATTGCGTATATGCCTGGTAATGGGTTTTGATCTTTTCCAGGGTTAAACCGGCTTTTGCTGCATAAACTTCACTTAATGCAATAATCCGGGTTTCATTGGTACCGAGAAAGCTGGTGGTAAGTCCACGGCCTTGTTTACCGGTTCCGATAAAGCCCAGGTTGATGATGTCACTCGGGGCAGTAAATAACTGGCCTGTCTGACTTTTGCCACCCAACACATATCGTGGCACTAAGATAAAGCCGGCCAATGCTTTGGCAGTAGTTCCCATGAAATTTCTCCGGGAAATTGCAATCAATTTTTTTCCTTTCACTTTGTTTAAATTATGATGGTGAACATTTGTTTGTTGATATCAGTAAAATCATTTTTTTTCTGCATCATTCTTCATCGGAAACACTTTCACATCATTTTGCCACAGCTGTTGGTTTCACTTCCAGGGCACCGGGCCAAAACAGCGGCTCCCCATAACCGTTTCATCCTTTTATTTTCACACAATCAACAGCCGGCCCTTACCATAGCTCACCTTAATCCGATAAGGAAAAAGGCTTTGCTCCCGCTCCTGTCCCTCGTTTCAAATTGGGTTGTGCACCCATCTTAAAAAACAGGGTTCCTCCTTTCAAAATATCGGCATGATCCAGGTAATTTCTATCATATCCTACGCCTCTTAAAGTTGCAGATTGAATATACACATTTGTATCGTTGTTTGCCGGTGCACTGATCACAAACTGTTTTCCATTTTCCAGGTTCAACGTGATCTTATTAAACAACGGCGCACCAATTACATACTGATTGGATCCCGGACAAACAGAATAAAAACCCAAGGCGCTGAATACATACCAGGCGCTAGTTTGGCCATTGTCTTCATCACCGCAATAACCATCGGGTGTGGGCTTGTATAACTTATTCATCGCATTTCTTACATGCCATTGAGTTTTCCAAGGAGCGCCACAATAATCATAAATATAAATCAGGTGCTGGATGGGCTGGTTGCCATGTGCATACTGTCCCATATTCATCACCTGCATTTCTACCATCTCATGTATTACTCCGCCTTTATAGGCACTGCCGTCAAAAACAGGTGGCATTTTAAACACGCTGTCAAGCATTGCTTCCATTTTGCTGTCCCCTCCCATCAAACGGGATAAGCCTCTAAAATCATGGAATACACTCCAGCTATAATGCCAGGCGTTGCCCTCTACAAACTCGCCACCCCATTTGAGAGGATTAAAATCTGCCTGAAAACTTCCGTCGGCATTTCGCCCACGCATCAGGCTGTATTCAGGGTCATAAAGATTCTTATAATTTTGAGACCGTGTGCCAAATTTTTCAATCACAGCTTTTGGTTTTTTAAGGGCGATGGACAGCTTATGCAGACAAAAATCAGCATATGCATATTCCAATGTTTTGGCAGCACTGCCCCCGTACCTGTCTGCGGGTACATATCCGAGTTGGTTGTATTCTTTAACTCCATTTCTTCCTAAAGTATTGATCGGCCCTTCATTTTCGGTATTCTTCATCAGGGCCTCATACAGAACATCCATATTAAATCCTCTGACGCCTTTTAAATAAGCATCAGAAATAACCGCGGCAGAGTTACTGCCAATCATGGTTCGGCGATGCCCCGGATTGGCCCACTCTGGAAGCCAGCCGCTTTCCTTGTACGTATTGGCCAGCCCCTCCATGATATGGCCATCCAATTCGGGATACATCAGCGTAAGAAAAGGAAACAGTGCCCGGAAAGTGTCCCAGAAACCGGTGTCGGTAAACATATAGCCGGCCTCTACTTTGCCGTTGTAGGGACTGTAATGCACCATTTGGTTATTCGCATCAAATTCATAAAATTTGCGTGGAAACTGCAGCATGCGATAGAGGCAGGAATAAAAAATTTTTGCCTGGTCAGTTGAACCGCCTTCTACTTTGACCTTGCTTAGTTCGGTATGCCAGGCAGCTTTTGCCTGGTCATAAATTTGCTGAAAACTTCGCCCGCCGATTTCTCTATGAAGGTTAAGTTCTGCCTGCTCGGGCGAAATAAAAGAGGATGCAATACGCAAATGAACCTGCTCTCCTTTGATGGTAGAAAAACCAACAATGGCCTGAGCATGGCTGCTGCTTACTTCTTTATTGTCAGCGCTCACAAGGCTGTCGCTGGCCGTGAAAGAAAGGCTGAATGCCTTATCACATTCTATGATAAAATAGTTTTTAAAATTGGCCGGAACTCCGCCCCTGTTGCGGGTAGTGTATCCGACGATTTTATTTTCTTCCGGAATTATTTTGATGTAGGATCCCCGGTCGAATGCATCAATCAGTATAAATGAGCTATCCGATTTTGGATAGGTGAGTTTAAAAATAGCGCATCTTTCCGTAGGTGCTATTTCAGTTAAAATATCATGATCTGCCAGGTAAACATTGTAGTAATAAGGGTGAGCATTTTCTGCTTTGTGCGAAAACCAACTGGCTCTCTTCTCTTCGTCAAAAATCATCTTACCCGTCATCGGCATGATGGAAAACTGTCCGTAATCGCCCATCCACGGCGAGGGTTGGTGTGTTTGTTTGAAGCCACGGATTTTATCAGCGTTATAAGTGTATTGCCAGCCATAACCATTGGTGCCGGTTTGTGGTGTCCAGCAATTCATACCCCATGGCATGGTAATAGCCGGGTAAGTATTACCGTTAGAAAAACTGTATTTGGAATCGGTACCCATCAAAGGATTCACCAGTTCTTCAGGTTTAAAAGCGGTTTGTGCTGAAACGCCAATACATATATTTAAACAGAATAAAACACCAATTTTTTTTAGCATATTTTTTATATTTTTTATATTTTTTTGACCAAACGAAAAAAGATCAGGTAACATATTTTTAGTCCGGTGAGTTATTTCCAGACCGAAACCTGGGCAAAAGTACTATCAGCTCAATGTGTATAAGGAAAGCAAAAGAAGGCATCTATAAAGGTTTGGTTCAAATTTCTTTGTACTTAGGGATGCAATCAATGTACTTCCATCAAAAAGATCTTTTTTTAAACCTTGCAAACTAAAAAATAACTCGGGCCGGTTTATAAATAACGGTGAATGAAATTATCGAAGCTGCCTGATTTTTATGTTTTTGTAAAATACAGCATTGCCATGATCCTGTAGCAAAATGGGGCCCTGGTCTCCCAGGCCGAAATTTTTATGACCGGCATACTTGCTGTCTGCAACCAGTTGTTTAAAGGCCTCGCTACCACGATCATACGCTACTACCTTAAAACCATTCAGCCAATGCTCCACTTTGTTGTTGGGATACACCACAATTTTTCCATGATTCCACTCTCCTGTTTTTGATTGATGACGGGCATCTAGTTTAGTGGAAGCAATCAGGTCGTACAAACTCGCCATCGTGCGGTTGCCGCTTATTCCCTTTTTTGCATCGGGATGGTGTTCGTCGTCCAACACCTGGTATTCAAGACCAAGGCCCGATTTGGAATTGGCTGATTCGGTTACAAAATATTTTACGCCTGAATTAGCTCCTTCCGTTAATTTAAAATCAAAATTCAGTTCAAATGCTCTGTACTGATTTACGGTTAGCAAATCGCCCCACTGTAAACCACTGGTGGTATCTTTCGGCAATAACTGCAATATTCCATTATCTACTGCCCATCCTTTTGCTGGGGGCATTTTTTGGGAGGCGGTACGCCATCCGCTCAAATCCTTACCATTGAACAACAAATAAAAACCCTGTGCTTTTTCCTGCGGAGAAGTGTTATTGAGGGTATAGTTGGCAACAGGTGTGGTTTTATCCAATGGCCGTGGTTGCAGGGCAGCACCGGTTTGTATACGGATATTTTTCCAATGGATTTGCTCTCCGCCCGCTCTTTCTTTTACGCCATGTACCTGTAGGGCTATCAACCCTTTTAAAGTCATGTCATCCACCATATAAGTTACCGGGATATCATTTACCCAAGTTCTGATGACAGCGCCGACCGCCTCAATCCGGTATTTGTTCCAGCCATCTTTTATAAATGCCCTTTTGGCCGCTGGATTCATTTCTGTTGTGTACAGCCATCCTCGTCGCGCTTCATCATAAATACCGCCCGACCATGCCCTGTCGGAGGGATCTATCTCTGCTTGATAACCACGCACTCTGCCATTGTTATCTGCAGGATTTGATAAACTCCGGATTTGAATACCGGAATTCATATTACCAACCTTCAGTTCCAGCTCCAGAATAAAATCACCGTAGTCTTCATTAGTCGCTAAAAACGAATTGGGTTCGCCGGTTACGGTGGTACCAACTATGGTACCATTGATCACTTCATATTTCGCCTTTCCATTCAATTGGCGCCAACCGTTAAGGGTTTTACCATCAAATAAATTTGTCCAGGTTTCAGACTGGGCAAAGGTGCCAGCACTTACCAGTAACAACAACAACAGGGAAGTGTTTTTTCTCATTTGCATATTTTTATTGTAATGGATACATATTATTTCATTTTATCAATCCATTCTTTAATTAAAGCCACTCCTTCGGCATGTACTAAATTTCTGCCGAGTTCGGGCATTCGTTCACCAGGGTTACTAGTTTGCATCCGATACCATAGAATAGAAGCGGTGGCATCCCCAGGTAAAATATCCACCATTCTTCCACCTGAACCCTTGCCTGCCGCCACCGGCGTTTTGTTGACACCAATAGCGTTTAAATTCTTTTCATGGGCTGTTAGGTACAAGCCTGATGTTTGAGCAGGGCCCTCCAGGCGATGGCAATGAGCGCAATTGACATCGAGATATGCACGGGTACGGGCATTGAGATCACCGGATTTTGGATCATTCCACACCGCCATTTTGGGGATAGCTGAGATGGCGGGCATATTTTTAAGCATGCCATGCTGCCGCCAATAAACTAGTTGATTTTTTTTGCCTTCTGCATAAGACAGGTCCCCATTTAATTGGGCCGCCGTCGGGCCAATGGGCATAACCCGGTCATTCCTATTGTGGCAACCTTTACACTGATTTTGATTGGGTATCACATATCGTACCTGTTGCTTTTCACCATTCTTGTTGATAAATTCAACTTGCTTATCATCCCCTGCTATTTCAAGTACCGCTTCGGATTGCTCCTCATTCCATATATAAGTGAGCGCCTTCCATTGGTTCGCTTGCTTAATTAATAATCTTGTTTCAATGATGTTTTTATCCTTTCCGGGGTGGCGAAAATCAGCGGAATAATAAAATGTTTTAACCAATAAAGTGCCGGCCGGAAAGTTGAGTACCCCATTTGCACTGTAGTTGACTGAAGCGCCCGCGGGCAACCTCAGCAGGCGGTCCTTTTCTGCATAATCCGAGTACAGTGGTGTATTGAGGGCATAAGGCAACACACCCTTTTTAGGGTTTAGCTCAGAGAGTTTACCTTCAAAAATGCCCCAATCCGACAATTTCTCCGGATAGGATTTTACTTGAAAATCAATAAACGATGCAAGGCCTATGAAACATATCAGTAATATAATTACGATCCTTAACATATTATTTGCTGCATTTAAATAAATCATCCGTCCGCTCCATATTTTTAAAACCATTGGCTGCATCCAGATTGACAATCGATTGTCCCTTATTGTTAGTAATGGAAATGCAATGCCCGTTTAACCAATTCCCATTTGCATCCAATAAGGCAGGATTTTTGACACCGTCGAATAAAATATGCGGCACCGAATCACCAAATTTTCTACCAATAATGCTAGAAAGAGGATCATTGCTTACGGGCAGCCCGCTTTTACGGCCATACACATTATCATGTATTGCTATAGCGGATGGAAAGGGATCGTAGCCGGCATCTTTTATGGGTTTGCCGGTAGTAAAATAACTAATGATAGCCGTGCCTATACTTTGGTTATTAAGGATTTCATTTTGATACACTTCTACATTTTTTGTAGCGAGAATCATTAAGCCGGTTCCACTGGGCACCATTGCCACAATATTTCCCTTAGGTGCAAAGTTTACATGGTTATTATCATGAATCTTATTGTGGTGCACCTTTATTTGGCCACCCCTTTTTTCCACCAAGTCGGGTAAATCAAACACCAGCAGCCCGCCCGCATTTTGCCATGTTTCATTATCAAACACTTCGGCGCGGACAGAATTTTCAATTTCAATACCGGCCACATTGTGATGGGCCTTTGAATTTTTTACCACAATGTCTTTTGACTGGCCAACATAAATACCCGCATCAGAAGCGCCTATGGTTTCGCAATGATCAATCAGTACCCGTTCGCATTGAACGGGGTATAAGGCATAGCCTCCATTTTCAGGGCCAGGTACACCGGTCCATTCCGCTTTGATATTGCGAAAAGTTATGCCGATTACATGCATCGTTTTAATACCATCGCCTTTGGCATCCTGTACCGTAAATCCTTCGAGTGTTATATCACTGCAATCGCTTACCCGAATGCCTTCCGCCCCATCGGTTTGCCCTTTAAAACTTAGGATGGTTTTGTCCATTCCTTTTCCCCGGATAGTTATTTTTTTCTTTCCTTCAAGGGAGAGCGTATTGGTTAAAGTAAAGGTCCCTTCCGGTAATTCAATTACTTCACCCGTTTCGGCAAGAATCATTTGTGACTGGTACTTTTTTTGAAAATCCTTTTGCGAAAAGACCTCCAATGAGAGCCCCGTGCAAGCCATTAATACAATGGAGCATAATTTCAAACAAGAAAGCTTAGATGTATTTGGTGCTGTAATCATGTGTTTAAATTTTAGGAAAGTTGAATGATATGTTTAAATGGCGTAAACCCAGTAAGGTAAACAGCAGGCGAATCCGTAGCCGGCAAAGCGCCTCTTAGTTGAACGCCTTTGTGTTCCAGTCTGCCAGGCTTAAAATAGATAGTATCTTTTCCAAGCGTGTAGCTGCCGGTTTTCTCTTTCAACAGGAAAGAAGTTGCCCTGCCGGCATGTTGCTCCACGCCTGAAAATGTTCCGCCCTTTCTAAAGATCAGTTCAAGTGCAACCGGCACATTGTCGGTTCCTTTCATATTGATGTCAACCTCAATACCGCCTTCAATTTCAGTGATTGTGATTACAGTTTCAAGATATTGTATTTCACTTTTTGTGCGGTTAGTTCTGGGCATTTTACTCAAATCACCCAATGGATCAATGGCTTCTTTTGGATAAGGCTGGTAATACAAGCCTTCCAGATTATTCCGCAACACCCAGGCATCGCCTTCCTGTTTAATATCGGTGGATTGAAACTGTCCTTTACCAAAAAAGGAAGCAGCGATCCTCATTCCCTGCAGAACTGCCTCTCCTTTTTGAAAAGTAAGCCAACCGGGATTGTTAGATAAAATAGTGGCATCCCAATGATTTCTGCGAATGCGTGCCACACCGGAAAATGGAAATATTTTTGCATAACTTACCGGCAAAGCCTTGCTTTCGGGCAACTCCTTCCAAAGGAAAGGATTGTCTAAAAATATGCCCAGGTTTAATTTTGCAAAACAGCTTTTCTCAATCAATCTGCACATGGCAGCATAGGCGCCATTGTTGTCGAGTAAGGCCAGGTAGCGATAGGAATAATAATAACTTTCCATGGTACCAATGGTGCCTTTATCCTGTCGGTTAGACGCTTCCGTTACCACCTCGCTATTGGGGTGTATATAGTACATCGTCATGTTGAGATTCTTGCGTACGGCATCTAATATTTCGGGCTTTTTTAAACTGGTTGCAATAGTGATTAACACACGATTGACCAACGGTGTATACCCGCCGGTGCTTTTCTCTGTGTACTGGCCATCGGCATCCAAGTCAATATGTTCCCCCAGCCATTCTCCGGCACGTTTTACATAGCGGTTGTCGGGCCACAATTCATTCAAATTGGAAAGGGCTGCCGAAACTACCCAACGGTGGTTGGGTGTGTGAATACCGCCCACAATAAGCGACTCTCCAGCCCTTTGCAAATAGGTTTTTAGCGAAGCCAGAACCGGCGCTACATTGCTGGTTTTGGATGCTTTTAAAAAGCCATAGGCAGGCGCCAAAGCCTCCACACTAAAGGCAGTATCGGGAGGTGAATGAAAATTAGTACTGAGCAAATCTATGGTACCATCCGAATGCTGAATTTTTAGTAGATACTTAATGGCGTTGTCAACCCGGGCCAATAACGGTTCAGATTGATAAAAAGCAGATTCGGGACAGGAAAGCGCAGGCGTTGCAATGGAAATAAACCCAACGGTTGTCTGTGGGGTTGGGATTTCATCACCATCTAAAAGACTGCCAAAAGACTTTAGCGCAGGATCATTTATCTGTCTTGCCTGTAATGGCTCAATGTGTTTGTCATTCAAATGAATGAGTTCGATCAGCCAGGCTGGCTTTACCGGCGGTGCACTGCTACTGAAATTCCCGAATGCATTTAATCCCATTAAAGGCAATGCCCCAAGCGTAGTAGCACCCAAGGTTACAAATTTTCTTCTTTTCATAATTCAGCAATTGTTATAATATTTTTCATTCCCTGTTTTACAACATCAGCGGCACACTTTATCATTGCTTTACCTGTTTGTCATACTCCAGACCAAACAGAATAAATGAGCCAATCCCGAAGCCAGTGCCGGTGGTAATTTTTCTTTTGAAATAATATTCTTTGCCGCCTATGCAGGTGCCGCCGCAAACCTGCGATGGAACCAGGTGTTTGCCCTCTTTCGCCGTGCTGTAATTTTTTAACCCACTATTGGCCAGTTCAAGAACCGGCTGGTATTTTTTAGCACTTAAAATTTTCATTTTTAAACCCATGGCCATGGCGTACCCAAACATGGCGGTGCAGGAACTCTCCTGAAAATTCAATGGATCAGTTGGATAATTGAGCAGTTGGGTCCAATGCCCGGTTGCTTTATTTTGCATAGAAGGCAAGAGTTTCATGATTTTTTTAAATTCCTTTTCAAGTGGTTTCCAATGCGGAGAGGTTGTAGGAATTGTATTTAATGCATCAGCAAGTGCCATAGTGATCCATCCATTGGCCCGGCCCCAATATTCGCTGCTTTTACGAGTTATTTTATCGGGCCATCCTACGATGCTGCATTTATCATCATAATCAATATTATCATCATCCCAGCCATGCACCCAAAGACCTGTTTTTTTATTCGCCAGTTTATCACTGTGGGCTTTTACCTGTGCGGCAAAATCGGAAATGTATTTTTCATCGCCTGTTAAACGATACATTTCCAGCAGAAACATGCTCAGCATATAAATGGTATCGTCCCATAATTCTACGGTTTCGACGCGGTGTGACACGCCCCCGTTTGCGGAACGGGGTGTCAGCAGGAAATCGTTGTAAATCTCCAGCGCTTTTTTACGGTACTTATCATCTTTTGTTATCCTTGCTAAAAATGCCATACCATGCCCGGAGGCAACTGCATTGGGATGTTTGCCATTGGCAACGACATACGTAGCATCCATGGCCGTTTTGATATAGTGCAGGTATTGCTGTTTTGCAGCGTCTGGTTTTTCATTGTACAGATGTACCAGAGCATTTAAAAACGTGGCCTGGCCCCAATCCCATTTGTATTTATCAGCTGGCATATACACCTCCCTGCCATACCGTTCAATGGAATCAACCCAGTTTTGAGCAAAAGACGAAACGGAGGAAACCGATAATAAAAGTACAATACTAACAAAACGGATGTTTTTCATATCATATGATTTTTACCCCGGTTGAATGAATAATCATGGCCAAACTGGGGAGTTCAGCAATCGTTTGCAGGTGGTAAAGTTAATTTAATTAAACGTTTTAGTAAGTTTTGTAAAAAATCAAATCACCTTATTTACGAAATCGTTTTCGATGTGGTATTGCTGATTTTTTGTAAAAGAAAAAGAGGGTGTTGTGTTTGCTTCGGGTCGTTGGCAATAAGGTGCCAGGCTCAATAAACTTAACAACAGGATGTTGATGAGGAGAATATATTTATTACACTTAAAGGGCTCAGTTTTATTAGTTAGGGGACTGTGATTACTTTTGAATAAAAAAAATCACTTGGAAAAAGAACTAATAAGCCATTTTCTCCCAAAGAATT
>JAYURK010000154.1:0-10699 GCA_043756235.1 Ferruginibacter sp.
CAACTTTGAAGCAGCGCATAAACCTCACAGGTTTTATAACGGTTTTCATAATACAAACTGGTTTAGATAAACCTGTGAGGTTTGACAGCATAGGCTTGACATGACACTACTATGAATAGCCTTTACTAAAAACAGTATCATCATCTAATTCAACCTTAATTACGCTCACTCATTCTCCGCCAGTTTTACGCCGGGTTTTACCAGGCGGGATTTGGATTAAAGCTATCACCTCCTTTACCGGAGGTGTTTTTTATTTAAAGGGTACAACTTTTTTTAATGTCGCCCCGTCTGTTAAGATACTTTAACTATTTCCAATCTTTAAACTTAAAACAATGTCTTACAACATTATCAACATCCAGGGTATCGGCCCCTCTTTTGCCGAAAAATTAAAAGCAGCCGGCATTAACAACACTACCGAAATGCTGGAGAAAGGCAGCACTAAAAATGGCCGTAATCAAATTGTTGCCGCGACAGGTATTGACGACGCTAAAATTTTAACCTGGGTAAACCATTGCGACCTGCACCGCATTAATGGTATTGCAGGGCAAACCTCCGAGCTGCTGGAAGCCGCCGGTGTAGATACCGTAAAAGAACTAGCTAACCGTAACGCAGTAAACCTGGGCGCAAAAGTAAAAGAAGTAAATGCCGCAAAAAAATTAACCGGCCGTGTACCTTCGGAAAAACGTTTACAAAAAATGATTAATCAGGCTAAAACACTTGAGCAAAAGGTTTTTCATTAATAAGTATTTTAACCAACGCTACCGTAGTTTTACCGGTTAATATCCGGTGATTACGGTAGCTGTTGCAATAAATATTTTTCCACATTGCTTACATTTTGTTAATGTTATTGCAGGGTTTAAAATAATTTTACATGGCACGACGTTTGAGTATTAGGAAACAAATTCAATTTAGCCATGAAGCAATTTAGGTTCGCCCATTTAATTTTATTGTTTTCTTTAATTGCACTGGCCTCTTTTACTATTGATAAAGGAAAAAAGAAAAAGCCTGCTCCCAAAAGATCAACCGTTAAAGCTCCAAAAAAAACGGCCCCGGTTGTTGCTGAAGCTGCCGACAATCCCTATTACATTATTGTTGATAAAAGCGATTACGAATTAAAAGTTTACGACGATGAAGGTTGGTTTGCCACTTACCCCATTGTTTTTGGCAGCAAAGATTTAAGTGATAAGATGAAGGAAGGCGATAAGCGTACGCCTGAAGGCCAGTTTAAAATAATTGTAAAAAAGTACCACCCAAAATGGGGCCCCGAGCTTTTATTGGATTACCCCAATGGCCCCAGCTTTAAAAAATTTAACGACCGCGTTGCCAAAGGTGTAATTCCA
Source organism: Ferruginibacter sp. (assembly GCA_043756235.1). Classification (GTDB taxonomy): domain Bacteria; phylum Bacteroidota; class Bacteroidia; order Chitinophagales; family Chitinophagaceae; genus Ferruginibacter. Next base: position 1,341 of record JAYURK010000154.1, read on the forward strand.
AAAAACTCTAAAATTGGTAACGGCATTGCCATTCACGCCACAAGGCCCGATGAAGAATGGACCGTAGATAATTTTTACAATTGGACAGACGGTTGCGTTTCGGTTAAATACACCGAGATGAAAGATTTGTTTAGTTATATACCTGTGGGTACGCAGGTTACTATACAGAAGTAAAAAGGCCCCTCCGCCCCTGAAGGGGAACTTTGCAGCGGTAAAATTTTAAGTGTTTTTAATATAGAGAAGGCTCCCATCCCCATAGCTCAAAAATCTAAAATCGTTTTCCAGGGCATAGTTATAAATTTTTCTCCAGTCATCGCCAACAGCGGCAGCAACTAAAAGCAATAAGGTAGATTGCGGTTGATGAAAATTTGTGATGATGGCTTTTGCAATTTTAAATTGATAACCCGGTGCAATTAATATTTGTGTTTGGGTAAATAATTTTTCCAGGTTATTTTTTTGCAGCCAACTTACTAAAGCCTGTAAAGCCTCTTGTGCAGTAATATTTTCATTGCCGGATAACTCCTCATACACTTCCCATTGCGTAATGTGTAATTGTTGTAAAGCGGGATGTACCAATGTTTTTACCCCCAGCCAGTATAAGCTTTCAATAGTTCTTAAAGATGTGGTGCCCACCGCAATAATATTGTTGCTAAAATTTGCAATAATGTTTTGTATGGTTTCAACAGTTACATCAATCCATTCGGCATGCATTTCATGCTGCAGCATGGTAGCTGCTTTTACAGGTTTAAATGTTCCGGCACCTACATGCAGTGTAACAAAATTGGCAGTTATGTTTTTTGTTTGTAAAGAAGAAAATATAGTATCTGTAAAATGCAGGCCTGCAGTTGGCGCCGCAACAGAACCTTTATATGCCGCATAAATGGTTTGATAGCGTTCTTTATCTTCCGCTGCTGCTTTTCTTTTTATGTAAGGAGGCAAGGGAATGTTACCGCAGGCTTCTAATATTTCGGCAAAACTTAACTCAACCGGTGCCCACGAAAATTCCACCACATAAGCATCAGAAAGTTTTTCAACCAGTTTTACTTTTATTACTCCCTGTATATTGTCAATTATAAATTGCTTTTCTAAATCCCCTTCCTTCCATTTACTGGCGCCACCAATCATGCATTTCCATTTTACTTTTTCTTTTTTACTCATTATGGACGCATAATCAGTAATGGCTTCATAAGGTTCTAAACAAAATATTTCAATAATGCCGCCAGTGGGTTTGGTAAATACAATACGTGCCTGTATAACTTTGGTATTATTAAAAATGAGTAAACTGTTGGGCGGTAAATGTTCATGAATATTTTTATAAACATCCTGTTGTATAATACCATTTTTATAAATTAATAATTTAGAATCGTCTCGTTGCTGCAAGGGATGCAATGCAATTTTTTCATCGGGAAGATGATAGGTAAAATTATTTATAGATAATTTTTTGGGGTGCATGTGTAAATGGTAAGTAATGTTCAATAAAGATTAAATGTACAAGAGTGCGACGCCAATGAAGATGCACAAAGAGATGAAGCCTGGCTAAAAAAAATTATTTCAAAAATTCACTCACCTCACCCATCCACTTTTCATTTTCTTTTTTACATAAACTTTCGTGCACACAATTATTGTACACAACAAATTTTTTACTGGCGGTGGCAAGGTTAGCAAATATAGCTGCCTCTTCGGCAAGGCTAACCCGGGGATCGTTTGCACCCCATTGCAATAAAGTGGGGCAGGTAATTTTTTTGGCGTATTCCTGTGGCTTCATATTAAAAGCCCAAAAGCCATTTTGTACCCCACCCCAAAAAGTTATAAGTGTAGCTAAAGGCTGTGCCGGTAAATGCATCATTTTAATACGGCCCTCCACGGCGCCTTCAATTGTACCAAATGGCATTTCTAAAATAATTTTTTGTGGTTGCAATCCGGTATAATCATTCATTGCTTTGGTAACTGCAGCAGCACCCATGGAAATGCCCCAGAGCACAATATTTTTTTCGCCTTTACTTTTTATAAAATCGTAAGCCAATTTTACATCCTCACTTTCATCAAAACCAATAGTGCAGGTATTACCGCTGCTGCTGCCATGCGCCCTGAAGTCTAATTGAAAAGTATTGTACCCTAATTTTCTAAAATCTTCAGCCTCTTTATTGTTACTACTTTTTTTGCCGCCATGCCCATGAAAAATACACACCGTACCTTTTGCACTGTCCACAGCAGTGTACCAGCCTTCTAATTTTATTTTATCAGCAGTAGTTAAAATAACTTTTTGGTTAACAGAATCTGCGATTGCATTTTGTTGTTTTACGGCATTAATACCAAACAAAAGGTCTTTTGTAATATCCCAGGTGGTTTTGTCGGACTGTTTTTTTATTACCACTTCGCCAGGGTTATAAAAATGTGTAAACTTATAAGCATGAAAAGCCACCACAATATTTAATAAAACCAGCAGCACTAAAAAAGTGCCTAATAAAATCTTTAAAAGTTTTTTCATACAGCAGTGCAGTATTTTTTTCAAATGTAAAGTTAATATTGTTGCGAACGGTATAATTTTCTATTACAGAAGCTGTATTTTAGCCGCTCAATTTAAACTACTAAACAAACTTTTATGCGATCTTTTAAACAGCTATTTGTTGTATTGCTGCTGGCTTGCACAGCTCCTGCAATTGCACAACCCGGCAAATACGAATGGAAAACAGCTACTGGCGGCGGTTACACTTATAAATATGTAACCAACGACCCGGCCAAGGCCAGGTTTTATACTTTAAAAAATGGATTAACAGTAATTTTAAGCCCAACTAATAAAGACCCCCGCATACAATGTTATGTTGCTACAAAAGCGGGCAGCAAAACCGATCCCTCAACAAACACCGGCCTTGCTCACTACCTGGAACACATGTTATTTAAAGGCACTGATAAATATGGCTCGTTAGACTGGAGTAAAGAAAAACCGGAGCTGGATAAAATTGATGCTTTGTATGAAGAATACAATCATACTGCCGATGCAGAAAAACGTGCAGCAATTTATCACCGTATAGATTCCGTTTCTGGTGTAGCCTCAAAATTTGCCATTGCCAATGAGTATGATAAAATGATGAGCTCCATGGGTGCACAGGGCACCAATGCGTTCACTTCTTTTGAACAAACCGTTTACACTGATGATGTACCGGCCAATGCCATTGATAAATATTTAAAAGTACAGGGCGAACGTTTTAGAAATCCTGTTTTAAGAATTTTTCATACAGAACTGGAAGCTGTATACGAAGAAAAAAACCGCGGCCTTGATGCAGATGGCAGAAAAGTGCAGGAAAAATTATTTGCAGAATTATTTAAAAATCATAATTATGGTTTGCAAACTACCATTGGCACTATCGAACATTTAAAAAACCCTTCTCTTAATGAAATAAGAAAATATTTCAACAAATATTACGTGCCCAATAATATGGGTGTAATAATGAGTGGCGATTTTAACCCCGATGAAATGATTAAAAAAGTTGACGCCACATTTTTATACCTGCAAAACAAACCTGTTGCAAAATATACTTTTCAGCCCGAGCAACCCATTACTGCTCCCATTAGTGCGGAAGTAATTGGCCCCGATGCAGAAAGTGTAACTATTGGTTTTCGTTTACCGGGCAATAAAGATAAAGATGTGTTGCTGGCTGATTTGGTAGGACAAATTTTAACCAACGGCAAAGCTGGATTAATGGATTTAAATTTAGTGAAGAAACAAAAATTGTTACGGGCATCTGCATCTGCATTTACTTTAATTGATCATGGTATTTTATTTATGCAGGGCAACCCTACACAAGGCCAAAGCCTGGAAGAGGTGAAAGCATTAATGCTGGGTGAAATTGAAAATTTAAAGAAAGGTAATTTTGATAATAACCTGATAACTGCTATCATCAACAATCAAAAGAAAAATAAAATTCAGGCTACAGAATCTTATGGTGCAAGAGCAGGCGAACTGATGGATGCCTTTACGTCGGAACTGGATTGGAAAGAACAGGTAGCTTATACCGACCTGTTATCTAAATTAACCAAAAATGATATAATGGCATTTGCCAATAAATATTTTGGAGATAATTATGTTTTTATTTACAAACGTAAAGGAGAAGATAAGAGTATTGTAAAAGTAGATAAGCCACCTATTACCCCGGTAGAAACCAACCGCAATGCACAATCAAATTTTGTAAGCCAGGTAAATAAAATGCCGGCTACAGTTGTAAAACCAGTTTGGTTAGATTATAATAAAGATGTGCAGAAAGCAAAAGTTGGCCCGGCAGAAATATTGTATGTTCAAAATAAAGACAACAGTATTTTTCGCTTGCGTTACCGTTTTGATATGGGCACCTGGAATAATAAAAAGCTTGCGCTTGCAACACAGTACCTCCAATTTTTAGGTACCGATAAAATGAGTGCAGAAGATATTACCAAAGCCTTTTATAAAATTGCGTGCAGTTATACTGTAAATGCCGGTACCGAATATACCATTGTAACTATAGAAGGTTTACAGGATAATTTTACAAAAGCGGTTAGTTTGTTTGAAGAAGTAATTAAAAATTGTAAAGCCGATGAAGCTGCATTAAAAGCATTAAAGGCAAGGGTAGCCAAATCAAGAACAGATGCCAAAGCCAACAAAGCAGCTATCATGAGCGGCCTGGTTTCTTATGCAAGGTATGGCAGCAATAACCCTTTTAATTACACATTAACTGATGATGAATTAAAAAATGCTACTGCAGAAGAAATGGTGAATATGCTGCATGAGCTTAACAGCTATGCTCATAAAATTTTATATTACGGTCCGCAGCCATTGGCACCATTAACCAGCAGTTTAAAAACATTACATCAACTGCCTGCAACATTTAAACCTGCAGCAGAAAAAATGAAATTTATTCCTGCAACACAAGATAAAAACCAGGTAATGTTTGCCGATTACAATATGGTGCAAAGCGAAATACGCTGGGTAAGAAATACAGCACCTTACAGTGCAGACAAAGAACCGGTGGTTGACATCTTTAATAATTATTTTGGTGGTGGAATGGGTGCATTGGTTTTTCAAACCATTAGAGAGAGCAAAGCTTTAGCCTATTCTACTTTTGCATTTTATGCAAAGCCTGATAAAAAAGAAGACCCGTTTTATACATTGGCTTATGTAGGTTGCCAGGCAGATAAATTTAATGAATCAATTATTGCCATGAATGAATTGCTGAACGATTTACCCAATGTGGAAGCTAATATTAGTTATGCCCGTGGCGGTATTAAAAAAGATATTGAAACCGAACGCATAACACAGGATGGTATTATTTTTAATTACCTTACTGCACAGCAAAAAGGTTTAAGCAGCGACATCCGTAAAACTACGTACACTGCCGTGGATAAAATTGGTTATAACGAATTGAAAAAATTTCATACCGAGTATATTGCCAACAAGCCTTACACTTATTGCATTGTTGCCTCCGATAAAAAATTACCGGAAGAGGAAATGAAAAAATATGGAGAGCTGAAACGGTTGAATTTAGAGGAGATATTTGGGTATTAAAATATTTTTTTAATTTTTTTAATTTTTTTAAGAGCTCCTTTTTTGGAGCTCTTTTTATTTAAAATTTATCGCAGAGAAAAAGAGAAATAGAGTTTACGCAAAGAAGCCTCAGCGAAATCTCTGCAACTCCTTGTCTCTGCGTTAGAAATTACACCTTCCCATTCTTTATCTCCTCCACCACTCCCGGATCAAGCAATGTAGAAGTATCACCTAAGTTTTGCATTTCCCCTTCGGCTATCTTTCTTAAAATCCTTCTCATTATTTTTCCGCTTCTTGTTTTTGGCAAGCCGGTTACAAATTGAATTTTATCCGGCTTGGCAATAGCACCAATTACCCTTGTTACAGTTTGTAAAATATCCTGCCGCCGCAAATTTTCATCGCCATGATGGCCATTGTAAATTACGTACGCATAAATGCCCTGCCCTTTTATATCATGCGGATAACCCACTACTGCACTTTCCACCACACCGGCATGCATGTTAATCGCATTCTCTACTTCGGCTGTGCCTATACGGTGGCCGCTTATGTTTAATACATCATCCACTCTTCCTGTAATTCTGTAAAAACCATTTTCATCTTTTAATGCACCATCACCGGTAAAATATAAATTGGGATAGGTAGCAAAATAATTACTACGGCATCTTTCATGATCGCCATAAGTTGTTCTTAAAATAGCAGGCCATGGCGATTTAATACAAAGGTTACCTTTTATCATTCCGTTCTCATCTTTCTCCGTTACTTCATTTCCCTGCTCATCAACTAAAACAGGTTGCACACCTGGCATGGGTAATGTTGCCCATCCGGGTTTTGCAGGTGTAATACCTGCAAGGTTAGAAATTAAAGTGCCACCAGTTTCTGTTTGCCACCAGGTATCTACAATGGGGCATTTTTTCTTGCCAATATTTTCATCGTACCAATGCCAGGCTTCTTCATTAATGGGTTCGCCAACCGTGCCCAGTATTTTTAAAGAAGATAAATCTTTCCCCTGCAGTGGTTCCAGCCCATAGCTCATTAAACTGCGTATAGCCGTAGGTGCGGTGTATAAAATATTTACTTTGTGTTTGTCTACCACATCCCATAATCTTCCTGCATCTGGAAATGTAGGAATGCCTTCAAACATCATTGAAGTAGCGCCGGCACTTAAAGGACCGTACACAATATAACTGTGGCCGGTTATCCAGCCAATATCTGCGGTGCAAAAAAATACATCACCCGGTTTATATTGAAATACATTTACAAAAGTGTAGTTCGTCCATACCATATACCCTGCAGTGCTGTGTACCACACCCTTTGGTTTACCCGTACTGCCGCTGGTGTATAAGATAAACAGAGGATCTTCTGCAGAAAGAATCTCTGGGGAGAAACTAACTACGCCATCTTTTTCCACCTGCGTTTCGGCATATTCCATTTCATCTTCCCACCAAACATCTCTTCCTTTTATCATACTCACGGGTGTTCTTGTTCTTGTATAAACAATTACACGTTTAATAGTTTTATTACCAATCAACGCATCATCAATTATACTTTTCAGCGGAATATCTTTTCCGCCGCGGTACGCACCATCGCAGGTAATAATAAATTCAGCTTTTGCATCTTCTAATCTGTCTGCAATACTTTGTGCACTAAAACCACCAAAAATTACCGAATGAATGGCACCAATTCTTGCACAACCTAACATAGCATATGCCAGCTCCGGCACCATCCCCATGTAAATGCAAACACGGTCGCCTTTTTTTACGCCATTATTAATCAGCATTTGTGCCACCTGGCAAACCCTTTTATGCAAACGGGCATAAGTAACCACTCTTACTCTTTCATCAGGATTGTTAGGCTCCCAAATAATAGCGGGCTTATCAGCCATGTGTGGTAAATGGCGGTCTATACAATTTTCGGTGATATTAAGTTTACCTCCTTTAAACCATTCTACCTTAGGTTGGGTAAAATTCCACTCTAAAACTTTATCATATTTTTTTTGCCATAAAAAATTATCAGCAACAGCACCCCAAAAACCTTCAGGATCATCCACGCTTTTTTTGTAATCGCTTTTATACTGTTCAAAAGATTTTATTTGATAAGGATAGTCCATGGTTTATTTTTTAGCTGCTTCAAAATTATACATACCCATTCATTAATGGTAAAAAAATTTAGATTACGCAATCGTTTTATTTTGCAGATAGTACAGGATAATAGCGTTTAAAAACAATGTATCTTTCGGCACAATTGTTTTGTTTATGATAAATGAAAATTCTACTAAGGGCATTGGTAAAGTTATATTTTCTTCTTCGCTGGGTACTTTAATTGAGTGGTACGATTTTTACATTTTTGGTATGCTGGCCAAAACAATTTCAACACAATTTTTTCCGGAAGGCAATGAAACCGCAGCATTACTGAGTACACTTGCCATATTTGCTGCAGGTTTTTTAGTGCGGCCTTTTGGTGCATTGGTTTTTGGCAGACTGGGTGATTTGATTGGCCGTAAATATACTTTCTTGCTTACTTTAGTTTTAATGGGCGGCTCAACATTTTTAATTGGGCTGGTGCCCTCTTATAAAGCTATTGGTATTGCAGCGCCGTTATTGGTTTTATTATTAAGATTAGTACAGGGTTTGGCATTGGGTGGCGAGTATGGTGGAGCCGCAACTTATGTAGCCGAACATGCACCTGCACACCGCCGTGGATATTTTACTGCGTGGATACAAACCACTGCAACCTTAGGTTTGTTTGTAGCACTCGGTGTAATTATGGCGGTAAAAAATAACATGAGCGATGCAGATTTTAATAAAGAATGGGGCGGCTGGCGTTATCCTTTCTGGATTTCTATTTTACTGGTAGGCGTTTCAATTTATATAAGATTTAAAATGAGCGAAAGCCCGGTGTTTGCAAAATTAAAGGCTGAGAAAAAAACTTCTGTCAATCCGTTGAAAGAAAGTTTTGGGCACAGGGCAAATTTTAAAATGGTGTTGCTGGCATTATTTGGTGCAGTAATGGGGCAGGGCGTTATTTGGTACACGGGGCAATTTTATGCTCAAAGTTTTTTAGAGAATACGGTGAAGATTGAATTTATGCAGAACCGGGAAATATTATTATGGGCCATTGGATTGGCAACGCCTTTCTTTTTATTTTTTGGATGGTTGAGTGATAAGATAGGTAGGAAATGGATTATGCTTACCGGCATGTTGTTGGGTGTGGTTTTTTACAGACCGATATTTGGGGAAATGCTGAAAAGTGCTGATGTAAAAGAATGGGTAAAGGATTCAAGGAATTTAAAAGAGGTTTCTGATAAAAGAAAATCAAGTGTAGAAAAATTTAATAATGAAGATAGTTTATCATTTACAACAAAAAGCGAGAACACTTTTGAATATAAAAAAATGAGTTTTGTGGAAAAAAGAATTGACACTTCCATTTTTGTTGGTGAGTTTACAACTCAATCCTCACCTGTCAAGTTAAATAAAGACGAGAACGGTAACAGTTTCATTCAATATAATTCTACACCAGTTTATTCCGATATCATCCTTTCAACACCATTAAAACTTAAATTCATCATCCTCATCTGGATAATGATAATTTTTGTAACCATGGTATATGGCCCGATAGCAGCATTTTTAGTGGAATTATTTCCTACTAAAATAAGATACACATCTATGAGTTTGCCTTATCATATTGGTAATGGTGTATTTGGCGGGTTAGTACCTTTTATTGCAACATTATTAACGGCAACTTTTACTGCAGATCCATTAGTGGGTTTATGGTATCCTATTGGTGTAGCCGCTTTATGTTTTGTAATTGGGGCTTTGTATTTAAATAATAAAATTGATAAAACTAT
>JAYURK010000155.1:0-10643 GCA_043756235.1 Ferruginibacter sp.
GCAATAGTATCTTTTCTTGCCGGGTTTGCAGGATCTGCAATAGCCCTGTAACTAAACGAAGCAAAGTTTTTTACATTGGTATAAAAATCCTGGTAGCTATGACCCACCAACACATCTATTTTACTGTTAATGCTTTTTATTTCTTTGGCATAAAACAATTGCACATCTGCAAGGGTGTTTCTTTTTTGCTGCTCGTAATAACTTTTTCTGCCGCCTGTTTTATAATTGGTTGCAGATGCAGAATCTATATTGTCATTACCTTTTCCCGAAGCATTATCCATACCCAGGTTAAGCAGTAAATGTAAATCGGGTAAAAAATGCATTTTATAATCTAACTGTACATTACCAATTACACGGTTTACAGTTGATGTATTATCACGCTGCTCTAACAAACCCAATGGGTTTCTTGTACTTAACTCAACAGGATTGCCACCCTGCAACCATTCCCAATAACCACCATTTTTACCCGTTGCATTATTAACTGGCTGTGTAGGATCGAATGTAACAGCAGCACCGATAGCACCTTCATTGGCAAAAACATTATTTGTATTGCTGTATTTAAAAGCCACGTTAACGAGTAAATGATCGTTTAACAATTTAGGATTGAGGTTTAAAGAAGTAGAAATTCTTTTAAAGTTATTTGTCTTCAACACACCATCCTGATTTAAGTATCCTACCGATGCCCTGAACGGCAACACAAAAGGCAACCCTTTTATACTTCCGCTGGCGCTGATGTTATTATCAGCAGCTACAGCTGTTCTGTAAATTTGATCTTGCCAGTTAGTATTGGCAGTACCTAATAAATTTTTATACGTGTTATTAGTGGCTGCAGCATCGGCATTAATAAGATCCCTTATTTGATCAGCAGAAAGTACATCTACTTTTTTACTTACATTGGCTAAAGAAGCCTGGGTGGTAAAGTTAAATTTCACCTTTCCATTTGTTCCTTTTTTAGTAGTTATTATTATAACGCCATTTGATGCTCTTGAACCATATAATGCAGTAGCAGAAGCATCTTTTAAAACACTCATTGATTCAATATCATTAGGGTTGATAGTATTTAAAAGGTTACCTGAACCTGCAATACCATTACCTTCAACCGGTACACCGTCAATTACAATTAAAGGATCGTTACTGGCAAATAATGAAGCGCCGCTGCGGATTCTAATTTTGCTCCCACCACCTGCAGAGCCACCACCTGTGGTTACTTCAAGACCTGCAACTTTACCCACCAGCAATTGTTCTGATGAAGCAATATTTCCTTTTTGAAAATCTTTTGCAGAAATGGAGGTTACTGAGCCGGTAAGATCGCCACGGCGTTTTGTGCCGTATGCAACCACCACTACTTCGTTTAAGCGCTGGTCGGCCTGCACCATAACAACATCAATAATAGATTTTCCGCCAACGGCAACTTCAATACTATTAAAACCAATTGAGGTAAATACTAAAGTGGCATTGGCCGGTACGCTTATTTTAAAGGCGCCGTCCTGATCAGTTTTGCTGGCTATAGTTGTGCCTTTTGCAGTTACTGTTACGCCTGCAACCGCAGCACCATCCCTGCTGTCGGTTACTTTACCGGTAACAGCCGTTTGAGCAACCGCTGCAGCTGTTAAAAACAGCATTGCAATCGTTTGCGCAAAAATCCTGTAAAAATGTTTGTTGATTTTTTTCATACATGCAGTTTGTATCGTTATTAAAAATTGAAAAGCAGTTAATGCGATAAATTTTCACATATAGTTATGTGTAAATTTTACGCAAAGTAAGGCATTTTTGTTATATTCAAAATATTGTTAAAAGTATTTTTAAATTTAATTTGGATGTAGTGTTAAAAAGGATGGGCTCCGTTATTTAAGACAATTAAGTTGCTAAATAGCTGCGTGTTATTTAATATTTTCAACGCTTTAAAAATCAATCCCTACCCACTTTTTCTTTTTCTTTTCGTACTTGTCAAAGTTGAATTTGTATAATTTACCAGGCCGGTGTGGCACATCCTGTTCCATCTCATCCAAATCAATTAAAAAGTCCATTGCAAAGAATTTTTTGCGGAAATTCCTTCTGTCCATTTTAGTTTCTAATATGGCTTCGTATAAATTTTGCAAATCTCTTAAAGAAAATTTTTTGGGCAACAGGTTAAATCCCAGCGGATGTTCCTGTATTCTTTTTTGCAAACGCAGGTAACAGGTATCATAAATTTGTTGATGGTCAAAAGCAAGTTCGGTTACATTTTTAATGTCGTGCCAGTGCAGCTCATTATCCAGTATGTTAAGTTTATGATGCTGCACATTTATAAGGGAACAATAAGTAACCGTAACAACACGACCGGCGGGATGGCGGGTTACTGCACCAAATGTTTGCACCTGCTCCAGGTACACATCGCTTAAGCCGGTACGCTGTTTTAATATCCTGTAAGCGGCGGCATCTAAATCTTCGGCGGGCCGCACCAGATCGCCCAGCAAAGACCATTTGCCTAAATATTTTTTCAAATCACTTCTTATCAATAACACTTTAAGCTTGTTCTCATCAAAACCAAAAATTACACAATCTACCGACAAGGCAATACCATTGCTGCTTTCCACTTCGGATTGAATGGCAGTAAGGGTTTTTATACTTTTTACTTTTTCAATATTTGCTTCCGCAGGCATTGCTGTAGTTTTTGGTTAAAGAGATATCGTTAATTTATTTTTTAAAAAATGAGGTATAATGAACTTTTTCGTTTTGCTGAATTTTTAAAAAATATATCCCGCTGATTAATGGCATAAACTGACCATTCAAAGTTATTTTATACTGCCCTGCACTTAAATGGGCATTACATAAAATTTGTAACTGCTGCCCAAATGCATTTACAAGGGTGATAATTACTTTGCCGTTACCGGGTACAATGTAATCAATAACTGCATTTGCAATAACCGGGTTAGGCGCTATTTTAATACCCATTCCATCTTTAAGAGAAGTTATTGTACTGTTATGAGAGATAGTGGTAAACTGCGCTGTTGCAAAATTTGTTGCCGGGGTTGTACTGCAATTGGCGCTAACTCTCCAATCGTAAGTAATACTGGGTGAAAGATTATTTAGTGTAACGGAGCCTGTAGTAATTGCAGTTGCAATATTTATCCAGCTAAAAGTACCTGCTTCTCTATACTCAACTGTATAAAAATTTCCTGCTGCGTTGCCCCAGTTTAACACAGCTGTATTGGTAGTAACTGCTGTTACATTTAATGCTGATGGTGCTGCCGGTGTTGCATTTATTATCACACTAATTGGTGTTCTGGAACTTTCGCCGCAATTATTTTTTTGACTTACATAATAATTTGTTGTGCCTGCAACCGTGGTTGATGGTGTTGGTGCAGTTGCACTTCCGGCACCGCCGGTGGCCGCAGTGTACCAGGTTAAATTAGTGCCTGTTGCAGTTAAAGCTGTTGCGGTTACATTTTGGCAATAACTAACAGGGCTGGTAACCACTGGTGCTGCAAGTATTGCTGTTACATTTACTACTACGGGTAAACGCACACTTTCGCAGCCCGAAGTTTGGCTGACATAATAAGTTGTACTGCCCGCCGTAGTTGTTACAGGTGTTGGTGCAGTGGCAGCGCCTGTACCTCCGGTTGCGGCGGTGTACCATAATAAATTAGTACCGGTTGCAGTTAATGGTGTTGCCGCTGCATTCTGGCAATAATTAACTGGTGTTGTGGCTGTGGGTGCAAGTGTTGCACATGCCTGTACGCTTATATATATATGATATTCTCCCGGCTGTAATGTTATAGTTTGGGCAGGGGCCGTTAAATTAAAAGTGGCGCCTGTTGCTCCATTAATTCCTGCACCGCTTCCATTGCTTATATAATTTGTCCAGTCGCCGGCGGTTTGAAAAGTAACTGCTTTGGTTTGCTGCACTACATCAAGATTGGCAACAACTGTAATTTTTTTGCCCCCTGCGTTGGGGTCGGCAATTTGAAAAAGTTTAACAAGGCCGCTATTAAAATCGTAAGTAAAACTGGTGTTGTTAAATATAGTCTGATTGTCTAATCGGAATTTTATAATTTTTGAATAGGCATCGTACAAAGCTTTTCTATTTACATCATTCATATAATGCCATAATGGTGGTTTGTTAGCCAGACGGCCGCCATTGGCATTAATAGAGCTGTCGTAGCCTCTTTCCTGAAACTGCCATATTTGTTTAGGCCCGGGAATTGTAAATATTACGGAAGCCGCAGCTTCTTCCTGCCTCAACGCTGTATTTAGAACTTTTACGTTATAACTGCCAGCTGCATTACCAAACTGCAGGTTTTTGTACATGGTGCGTTCTTCATCATGGCTTTGGCTGTAACCCACCAATGCCGGATTATTAAAGTTACGTGCCGGACTGTTATATACCATTGGGGTTATATCGGAACCGGTGGCATAGCCCATTGTACATTGGTTGTATGCATTATTGCTATTGCCCCAAAGCATAAAACCGTAGGCTGCATACTCCTGCTCTTCCTGTGCTGGCACAGTACCTAAAAATTCTATAATGGCATAAGCAGATGGTGTGTTTTGTATCACCGTATCGTAGTACCTTTTTAAGTTGGCCACACGGCTGGCATCGTAATTTTCTACCGTGGTGGTGTTGGTTACAGTTTGTGTAAACCCTTTACCCAAATCAAATCTAAAGCCATCAACTTTATATTCTGTTAACCAAAATCCCAGTGAACGTTTTACCAATTGCTGTGTTGGTATTGCGGTGTGGTTAAAATCGTTGAACACACTATATGGATGTGGTGCGCTAACATTTAACCAGGGATTGTTGGCTGCAGGTTGGCCGGCAGATGCATTCCAATACATTTTTGCCTGAGGTGCTTCATTATCGCATTGGTTATACACCACATCCAGCAAAACAGCAATACCGTTTAAATGACATTTATCTATAAACTCTTTAAGCTTATTTTTTGTGCCATAATATTTATCAGGTGCAAAATAAAAAGTAGGGTTGTAGCCCCAGCTTTCGTTACCTGTAAATTCATTAACGGGCATTAACTCAATAGCATTTATGCCCAGGTTTTTAAAATACTGTAAAGAATCTATCAGCGATTGATAGCTATGTGCTGCTGTAAAATCTCTTACCAGCAATTCATAAATTATCAGGTTTTTTTTATCGGGCTTTGCAAAATTGTTTACCTGCCAGGTGTATTGCGGTTCGGCAGTTTGTAAAATGCTTACAATACCTGTGGTTAAGCCGGTTGGGTAAGGCTTAAGGTTGGGGTAAGTAGTGCTATTAATAAATTGATCGTTATCGGGATCCAGCACTTTTTGGGTGTAAGGATCCGCTATTTTAATGTTGTTATCAATTAAATACTGGTATGCATATTCGGTACCTGGTGTAAGGCCTGTAATGGTAATCCAGTAATAATTACCATCGGGTGTTTTGTTCATTTGGTTGGCACAACTGATTGCCCAATTAGAAAAATCGCCTAACAATACAACATTATTTTTACCTGGAGCAAATAATACCAAAGTTGCGGCGGTATTATTTGCAGCATAGTTAATTCCTTCCTGCACACCGGCGGGTAATGCTGCTACATTTGTTGTGGGGGCAATATAAAAACTAAAAGAATCTTTTTTTATCCCTGTACCGTCGTTGCCTTCCAGCATTACCGTTTGGTTGCATGCAGTGGTTATAGTTGGATTGGCAGAAATGGTATTTGCACTTGCTGCTGTATTAATTGTTGCGCCATTTAATTTTAATGTTAATGATGCACTGGCAGATGATACACCTGTAATATTTATGTTTCCTCCCACGGCAACGTTCAAGGGTTCTACCCATGGAATATAACGGGGCTCAAAAGGTGGCAAATTTAACCGTACTGCAAATTCAGTATTACCATACACAGGGATATACATATCGCTGTTATCAGAATTTACCTGCTTTAATGTGCCCGGTGCATTTCTAAAAATGGCGGTAACTTTTTTTATAGATTCGCCGGCAGGCACACCAAAAAAACTGCGGATATTGGTTATAGTGTATTGATATTTATTATTGCCCAGCGGCGTTGCTTTAGCCAAAGGATCGGCAGTGCCCCAGGTAAATTTTACATACTTCCAGTCGGTTGGGCCAGTACTTAAATTGGTAATTACACCAACATGCACATATATATTGTTTGAATTACCTCCTTCAAAATTTAAGAGGCCCTGGTTGCCTTTTGTACAATCAATGGTAAAGACGAGGGTAGAATTATCAACCGGAAATTCGGGAGACCAGTTTAATAAACGTTGGGCATTGGTTGTTGTAATTGCAACAAGCAGCACCAGCATGAGCATGCATTTCTTCATAAACAAGCAATTTGAATTAATGTGTAAATCTAACACATTAATTCAAATTGCAAATTATTTTTTTGGCAATTTTTTATAAACAGTTTTTCCATTTACAAAGGTTTGAAAGACAGAACAGTTCAACAGATTTTTTATATCCCCGCCAATTAAATCAGTATCCAGTATTATAAAATCAGCCGCTTTACCTGATTCCAAACTTCCTTTTTCCTTTTCTTCAAAAGATCCTTTGGCTGCCCAAATCGTCATGCCCCTTAATGTTTCTTCTCTTGATAAAGCATTTTTTATTTGAAACCCGCTATCCGGAAAACCTTTACTATCCTGCCTGGCAACAGCAGCATAAAATGTTTTAAAGGGAGAAATATCTTCTACCGGAAAATCGGTACCCAGCGGCAGCCATCCATTTTGATTGAGTAATTGTTTGTAAGCATAAGCACCTTTTATTCTTTCGGCACCCAATCTTTGCTCCGCCCAATACATATCGCTGGTGGCATGTGTTGGCTGTACCGATGGAATGATGCTGTACTTTCCAAAATAATAAAAATCATTTTTATTAACTACCTGTGCATGCTCAACTCTCCAGCGCCTGTCATTATTTTCTTTTAGCACACTTGCATACACCTGCAGTATCATTCTGTTGCCGCTGTCGCCAATGGCATGTGTGTTAGCCTGAAATTTTGAATTGTAAATCTGTGGAATAATGTTTTCAAAATACGTTCTGTCTTTTAATAAAAATCCCTGCCAATCTGGTTTATCGCTGTAATGTTGAAGCAAACATGCACCACGGCTGCCCAATGCACCATCAGCATACAACTTAAAACCATTTACATTAAGCATAGGTGTTTTATATGGCCCGGCTTTTAAATAGTAAGCATAATTGGCCGGGTCGTCCGAAAGCATCACATTCAATTTCATTTTTAAGGCGCCTTCCTTTTGTAAAGCATCGATAATATCAACATGATTTTTATTTAGCCCGCAATCCACAACAGTGGTTAGGCCCATAGCAAAACAATTTTGCTGCGCCTCGTTTAATGCAATAGCATATTCTTCTTTTGTTGGAGGAGGGATGGCGGCAAAAATTAAATCTTCTGCATTGTCAATCATTATACCGGTGAGTTTTCCATTAATGGTTTCTATAGTGCCGCCTGCAATAGTTTGGCCTGGTTGTACATTTGACCGTTCAATGGCTTTGGTGTTGGCAATTAAAGCATGGCCATCTATTCTTACCAATGCTACCGGATTGTTTGGAAAATTACTATCCAATATATCTTTATTGGGAAATTCTTTTGTATCCCAATCATTTTGATCCCATCCACGGCCCTGCACCCATGTACCCGGTTGTATATTTTTAGCTTTTATAAATTCCGTTACTTTATCAATACACTCCTGCCAGCTTTTGGTGCCCGTTAAATTCACCTGCTGTAAGCTAAATCCGTAATTTAAAAAATGTGCATGTGCGTCAATTAAACCAGGGTAAATAAATTTACCAGCTGCGTTTATTGTGCTGTCGCTTTCATATTCTTTTAAAATTTCATCGTTAGTACCTGTGGCAATTATTTTACCGTCTCTTACAGCCATGGCTTGGGCAACAGTAAATTTTTCATCTACAGTATAAATTTTTGCATGATGAATAATTAAAGAAGTTTTTTGACGGAATTTACAAGCGGAGAAAGCAATGAGGAATACACAACAGGTAAAAAATAATACGCTACGGCTTATTAATAATGTACGGTTTGGTTTAAGGATGCAGTTAGGTTGTGGCAATAGCATAAAATGTTTTTTCAAAAATACTAAAATCAGGCATTACTATTTTTATCTTTGATGCAGAACTATTTATTTATGTACAATATTGAACAAACAAAACAATTCGAAAAAATAACCCGGGAGTGGTTAATTAACTGTAATGCTGCAAATATCAATGATATTCTTAAAAATAATGCAGAACAACTGAGATCGGTTTTACGTTTTCACGAATACCGCTACTATGTTCAAACAGATCCGCTGATAAGCGATTTTGAATACGATACCTTATATAAACTTTTAGAGAAGTTTGAAAAGGAAAATCCTGATTCCGTTACTGCAGACTCGCCAACCCAGCGGGTTGGCGCTGGGTTAATTAAAGATTTTGCCAAAGTACAGCACCTGGTACCCATGCTGAGTTTAGAAAACAGTTATAATGAGGCCGACCTGGCAGACTGGGACAGAAAGACAAAAGAATTGAGTGGCCTGGAGGTGATAGAATATTGTGTGGAGCCAAAATTTGATGGGGCCAGCATATCGTTGATATACGAAAATAATTTTTTTATCAGAGGAGCCACCAGGGGCGACGGCGTGGTGGGTGATGACATCACCATTAACTCTAAACAAATAAAATCAATTCCGCTTTCGGCAACATTTACCGGGTTTGGTGTGCAGCAAATTGAAATAAGGGGAGAAGTGCTGATGAATAAAAATAATTTTAAAGCCTACAACGATAAATTAATGGAAGAAGGTTTACCGCCATTAGCAAACCCACGCAATGCTGCGGCGGGCAGCTTACGTATAAAAGATACCGCCGCTGTAGGTAAAAGAAACCTGGAAGCATTTTTATACCACGTAAGTTATATCGCCCCTACAACAACATCATCCGCAGCTGCGCCACCAACTACACATTCGGGCATGCTTGAAATGTTATGGGGGCTGGGTTTTAGAAGTCCTGAAAAAGAAATGAAAGTGGTGCAGGGTATTGCTGATGTTGTAAAATATGTACAGGAGTTTGAACAAAAAAGAGATACCCTGCCTTATGAAATTGACGGAATGGTTATTAAAGTAAATGATTTGCATTTGCAGGATCGGTTAGGCATGACCTCACATCATCCCCGTTGGGCAATAGCTTTTAAGTTTAAAGCAAGGCAGGCCACCAGCAGTTTATTGGGTATAAGCTTTCAGGTGGGGCGTACCGGTGCCGTTACACCAGTTGCAAAATTGCAACCGGTGCAGGTTGGCGGCGTTACTGTAAGCAGTATATCTATTCATAATGAAGAGTACATCAAAGAAAAGGATTTAATGATAGGCGATGCTGTTTTAATTGAACGTGCTGGTGATGTAATACCCCAAATTGTAAAATCTTTTACCCATTTACGTAAGGGTGATGAAACAAAAATTATTTTTCCTGACACTTGCCCGGTTTGCAATCATAAATTATTTAAAACAGAAGATGAGGCCGTATGGCGGTGTATAAATATAAACTGTGCTGCACAGGTTGTTGAGAGAATAATACATTTTGTAAGCAAAGATGCCATGGATATTAAAAGCTTTGGCGAAGCAAATGTGCGCAAGTTTTATGCAATTGGTTTAATAAAAAACGTTCCGGGTATTTACGATTTAAAGGCAGATATGTTTGGAAACATGGAAGGCTTCGGCGCAAAATCTGTAACCAATTTAATGGAGGCTATAGAGGCATCTAAACAGCAACCACTGCATAGATTAATTTATGGTTTAGGCTTTCGTTATGTAGGCGAAACAACCGCAAAAACATTGGCGCAAAACATTCCCGATATTTTTGAATTGGCTAAAAAAACAGAAGATGAATTAAAGCAGATGGATGATGTGGGTGTGAAAGTGGCGGATAGCATTGCAGCATTTTTTAAAAATGAAGACAATGTAATTTTATTGCAAAACCTTGCAGAGAAAGGTTTGCAGACAAAGGGTCAACCCAAGCAAAAAATAGAAGGTGGCTTGGCTGGACAAACATTTTTATTTACCGGTACACTTGCAAAATTAAAAAGAGCAGATGCTGAAGCAATGGCAGAAGCACTTGGCGGAAAAATAATGAGTGGGGTAAGTAGTAAATTAAATTATTTAGTAGTAGGTGCTGATGCCGGCAGCAAACTGGAAAAAGCTAAAAAACTGATGACGGTAAATATTATTAGTGAGGATGAGTTTATAGAAATTGCCTCCCCCAGCCCCCTCAGTCCCCCGAAGGGGGAAGTTGGTCTCTAATACTTTGAAGACTTTTTATATTTTTATGGTCTGGTATTTAAACAATTTAAAAAAAGAAAATTAATAGAGTGATTTTTTAAAAGCATTTTAAATAATTAGAGTCTGGCTCCTCTCCTTCGGAGAGGCGGGGGTGAGGTTTTCTAACAATACATTATTTTTACAGAACAAATATTACATAATCTAAAAAATCAATCTCGTGCGTCTCTTCCCCCTTCGGGGGACCGAGGGGGCCCGGGGGCCTGGGCTGACCATATGATACAAAAAACTACACTCCAATTTCTTACCGATCTTAAAAAGAACAATACCAAAGAATGGTTTGAAACAAATAGAAAAAGATACGAAGCGGCAAAGGAAGATGTGCT
>JAYURK010000156.1:0-3717 GCA_043756235.1 Ferruginibacter sp.
TAATTTTCTTACTGCGGTTTTCAGTCGTGCAATATCCCTTCTTAATAAACGGATACTTTGCGGATTCTCCAGTGGAGAAATTGCATGAGCGAATGATAATTTTTTTAAACGCAATTCATCTTCATTAATTTTTGCTTTTAAATCTGTTTCGCTTAATCCGCTAAGGCTTTTTACAAAATCAACTTTCTTCGCCATTGTATTATAATTTGATAATTCTAAAATTCGCTTCTTCAATTAATTTACCCATTTGCATAATTGCAAATTTGCAAATTTTTTATGCTTCGTAATCGTGACGTACCACAAACTTGGTTAAGATGGGTAACTTTTGTGCGGCCAGGGCAAATGCTTCTTTAGCTACCTGCTCGGGTACACCATCGCATTCAAAAATAATGCGGCCGGGTTGTACAATTGCAGCCCATCCTTCGGGGTTACCTTTACCTTTACCCATCCTTACCTCTGCAGGCTTAGCGGTA
The DNA here is from genome assembly GCA_043756235.1 of Ferruginibacter sp. GTDB lineage: Bacteria > Bacteroidota > Bacteroidia > Chitinophagales > Chitinophagaceae > Ferruginibacter. The sequence goes on from JAYURK010000156.1 coordinate 474, forward strand.
ATAGGCTTATCAGGAAAAACTCTTATCCACACGTTTCCTTCTCTCTTCATATGACGTGTCAATGACTGACGGGCACTTTCTATCTGACGGTTGGTTAACCAAACACTATCCAGTGCTTTTAAACCAAATGATCCAAAGGCTAAGGTTGCACCACGCTTGGTATCTCCCTTCATTCTGCCTTTTTGTGTCTTTCTGTGTTTACTTCTTTTTGGTGATAACATCTTACTTCGATTTTTGATTTCAGATTTTTGATTTTAGATTTCTCTTAAATCAGCATCCAATTTCTAATTCTTTAATAGTTTTATTGTGTTTGCAAATCTCCAATCGTAAATCTGCAATCTCAAATCCGCTCTTATCTTCTTCCTCCGCCGCCACCGCCACGGTTTGCACCGCCGCCGCCGCCTCTGCGGTCTCCACCACCGCCACCTCTGCGGTCATCTCCACCTCTTCTGTCATCTCTTCTTTCAAATCCACCTTGTCTTTCACCCGGTCCGCCTTCTTTACCACCACCTGCAACTACATTTGGATTTAAATCTCTTTTACCTAAAACCTCACCTTTACAAATCCAAACCTTTACGCCTATTTTACCATACACAGTTAATGCAAATACGTTTGCGTAATCAATATCCATACGCAGTGTATGCAATGGGGTACGGCCTTGTTTAATTTCTTCGCTACGTGCAATCTCGGCACCACCTAAACGTCCACCTACTTTTACTTTTATTCCTTCGGCACCCATTCTTAAAGCAGATGCTATTGACATTTTAATAGCTCTTTTGTAGTTGATACGATTTTCCAATTGGCGGGCAATAGTATCAGCAACAATATTTGCATCTAATTCAGGACGGCGTATTTCTAAAATATTTATCTGCACATCATCTTTACCACATAATTTTTTCAACTCTTCTTTAATACGATCAACCTCGCCACCGCCTTTACCAATAATAATACCTGGCTTAGAAGTATGAATAGTGATGATTAATTTATTAAGTGTACGCTCAATAACAATCTTTGCTATACCACCCTTGTTAATACGGGCATTTAAATAATTTCTGATCTTATGATCTTCAATCAGTTTTTTTGGATACTCCGTTTTATTAGCAAACCAGTTACTGTCCCAACCACGAATGATTCCTAACCTGGCACCTATTGGATTTGTTTTTTGACCCATATTACTTAGTTAAATCTTTTAATTAATTTTTAGTTGCTTTAGTATCTACAATTACTGTTACGTGGTTGCTGCGTTTGCGAACCCTGTAACCACGGCCCTGCGGTGCAGGACGCATACGTTTGATAACCCTTGCAGCGTCTACCATTATTGTTTTTACAATTAATGCACTCTCATCGCCACCTTCATTTTTTTGTTTCCAGTTGCTAATGGCACTCATTACCAATTTGCGTAACGGAACTGCAGGATGCTTGGGATTATGTTCCAAAACAGCCATTGCTTTTTCTACTTCCATACCACGTATCAAATCCACCAGTAAACGCATTTTACGGGGCGATGTGGGATAATTGTTCAATTTTGCTACTGCTTCCATTGTTTATTTTATGTTTAGAAAGTTTAGAAAGTTTAGTGGTTTAGATTGAACCATTTTACTTTTTCAACATTTCAATTACGATATTTTTTTACTTGAGTGACCTCTGAAATTTCTTGTTGGAGCAAACTCCCCTAACTTATGACCTACCATAAATTCTGTTACATAAACGGGTATAAATTTGTTACCATTATGTACTGCAAAAGTTTGACCTACAAAATCCGGGGTAATGGTACTTCTTCTGCTCCATGTTTTAATAACACCTTTTTTGCTTTTCCCTTCAATCATAGCAGCAACTTTTGCTTCTAGCTTTGCTTCTACATAAGGACCTTTTTTTAACGAACGGGGCATAACTGTTTTTTAATTTTAGATGTACGGTGCCAGGTTTTAAGCTGTACGTAAATCTTTTGTTTATTTGCTTCGAAATTGTATCGAAACCATTTTAACTGTTTACTTTATTTGTTAGGTAATTTCTTACCGTTTCTCCTTGTTATAATCAATTTGCTTGAACCTTTACCTTTTGTACGGGTAATTTCTCCTTTTGCATATTTACCTTTACGGCTACGTGGGTGACCACCACTTGCTCTACCTTCACCACCACCCATCGGGTGATCTACAGGGTTCATGGCTACTGCTCTTGTTCTTGGTCTGATACCTTTCCACCTGTTACGACCTGCTTTACCCATGCTTTCCAAACTATGATCGCTGTTGCTTACCACACCTACAGTTGCATAACAGTTGATCAATACTTTTCTTAATTCGCCGCTTGGCATTTTTAAGATAGCATATTTTTCTTCTTTGTTACTTAACTGTGCAGATGTACCTGCGCTTCTTACCAAAATACCTCCCTGACCAGGTTGCATTTCAATATTGTGCACATTAGTACCCAAAGGCATGTTTTTAAAGATCAATGCATTTCCTAATTCCGGTGCTACAGTATCGCCGCTCATAACTGTTTGGCCAACCTGTAAACCCTGTGGTGCAATGATGTATCTTTTTTCTCCATCAGCATAATTCACCAATGCGATAAATGCTGTACGGTTTGGATCGTACTCAATAGTTTTTACAACTGCAGGAATATTTTTCTTATCTCTTTTAAAATCTATAATACGGTACATGGTTTTATTTCCACCACCCATATAACGCATACTTCTTCTGCCCTGAGCATTACGGCCTGCAGTATTTTTTTGTTTTTCCAACAAAGATTTTTCCGGTATGTTGGTAGTAATCTCTTCGTACGCATTACCAATTCTCCATCTGGTACCTGCTGTTGTTGGTTTGTATTTTCTAAGTGCCATTTTACTTTAATTTATTTTTCAATTTTTGCGGTAATTGATTACCATTCATTAGCCCCTATCCCCTGAAGGGGCAATCGGGAAGATTGTGTTTTACTTTTCCTTTTAGTTTGGAACAGGTTCCTAAACCCCGCTGCCGTAAAGGTCAATGGTTTCACCTTCTGCAACAGTTACAATTGCTTTCTTTTTAGAAGGCTTGCGGCCAACAATAAATCCGGCTTTTGTATATTTTGCTTTAGCTTTTGATGGCACCACAATGGTATTAACATTGCTAACCTGCACACCATAAAATAATTCTACAGCTTTTTTAATCTCCAGTTTATTAGCCTTTTTGTCCACTACAAAAGAGTAACGGTTTTGTTTTTCTGTTTGCTTGTTAGCTTTTTCAGATAAAATCGGCTTTATTAAAAT
>JAYURK010000157.1:0-33675 GCA_043756235.1 Ferruginibacter sp.
GTACGTGATGGTATTGTAATATTTACCGGCGAGCTGCAAAGTTTAAAACGCTTTAGAGACGATGCAAAAGAAGTAACCAGCAGTATGGAGTGCGGATTAACCATAAAAAATTACAACGATATTAAAACAGGCGATATAGTAGAGGCATTTGAAGAAGTAGAGGTTAAGCGTACCCTGTAATACCAAACTGAATTTCATTTTAGGCCAATGAGAAGGGCTGAAATTCAAGTAAGCTTTTGTGCGCTGGCTTTTGGTAAACCTGCCTGCCGGTAGGCGGGTACCGGTTGAACTAACGCAAAAGTACAATCGGTATAATTTTTTGTTAATTGGGTTTTAAGAAAAGCAAAAAGTAAAACTTCGTTTTATTTTTACTCAATATTTTTTTGGAACCTGGCTTTATCAATACTATTTAGCTTCATTGGTCTGGCCTCAGGCGAGACACTCTTCAATTTTAAATCATTATTGAACAGGTGCAGTTAATAAAAATAATTTTTAAATGAAAAAACGTTTTCTATTTTTTATTGCAATATTCTTTTTTGCATTTGCAGTTACGGCACAACCGCCGGTACCATCGCAAACTAAACGGGTGGTAGCCGATAAAATTATTGCAGTAGTTGGCGATAAAATTGTTTTAAAAAGTGATATTGATAATAGTCTTGCAGATATGCAGCGCCAGGGTATTGAAGTACCCGAAAATGCAAAATGCCTTACACTGGAACAGGCCATGGGTATTAAAGCATTGGTATTGCAGGCCGAAAAAGATTCGTTGCCCATTACCGATGAAGAAATTGAAGTGGACATTGATAATCGTATTCGTAATTATATCTCACAATTAGGTTCTAAAGATGAGTTGGAAAGGGCCGCTGGCAAATCGGTATACCAGATGAAAGAAGATTTTAAAGAACCTATACGTGACCAAAAATTGGCGCAGGCCATGCGTAACAAAGTGGTACAGGATATTCGCATTACCCCAAAAGAAGTACAGGAATATTTTAATACCATACCTACCGATAGTTTGCCACTGTACGAAAGCGAAGTAGAAATCGGCCAAATAGTTATTTTTCCCAAGGCAAGCCGCGATGCTGAAGAATATGCCGGCCAGCAGTTAAAAGAATTTAAAGATCAGATTGAAGCTGGTAAAAAAGATTTTTGTACCGTTGCAAATAATAATACTGACGACCCCGGTAGTAAAGACAAATGCGGACAGTATGAAGTAAACCGCAGTCAAAAATCTTATGATCAAATTTGGATGTCTAAAGCTTTTTCATTAAAAGAAGGACAAATTTCCAGCCCCTTTAAAACACGTTTTGGTTATCATATTATACAACTGGTGAGCCGCCTGGGCGATGATGCAGTGGTAAGGCATATTCTCAAAATACCACAGGTTACCAAAATAGAAATTAAAGAAGCACTTGAAAAATTGGATTCTGTACGGGCAAAATTAATAACCGGTAATTTGCAATTTGGCGAAGCTGTAAATAAATACAGTAATGATGAAGAAAGTAAGTTTACCGCAGGTATGCTGCAGGGCAGAGATGGCAGCTTTTTAACCATCGACCAGTTAGATAAGGATATGGTGTTAATGATGAAAGATTTAAGGATAGGTCAATATTCTCAGCCTGTAGAGTACACCGATGCCAGCGGAAAAAAAGGCGTACGAATTGTTTACCTTAAAAGCAAAACAGAACCGCATCGAGAAAATTTAAAAGACGATTACAACAGAATTTCGGTAAGGGCGCTGGAAGAAAAAAAGAACGACGCACTGGATATCTGGTTTAATAAAAGAATACCAACTTATTTTATTATGGTGGATGAAGAATTTAAAACTTGCCCCGAAATGAAAAAGTGGACAGCCAACTCCAGTACAGCTGTAAAAAATTAATTACCGTATAGGTATAATAAAAGCGTTCCGGTACTGCCGGAACGCTTTACTTTTGTATAGGATTGCCACAGCGGCGCAGAAGAAATATCTGCACCTTCAATTTTCTGTGCTTCCGTGCCTCCGTGGCAAAACAAATCTGCCGCAGGCAGATACATTATTTAAAATTCTGTAGTTAAAATAAATAACATTGATAGAAAAAAAACAACTCTTTACAAAAGAAGAAAATTGCATTTTGGTTGGCCTTGTGTATAAAGAACAAACAGAACCCCAGGTAAATGAATATTTGGATGAGCTTACTTTTTTAGCCGAAACGGCCGGTGCAACTACTATAAAAAGATTTACTCAAAAACTTCCCCACCCCGAAAGTAAAACATTTGTAGGCAAAGGAAAACTGGAAGAAATAAAGCAATTTATTTTATTGAAAGGCAATATTCAAATGGTAATTTTTGATGATGAACTTACCGGTTCTCAAATTCAAAATATAGAAAAAGAACTGAACGTAAAAACCATCGACCGCAGCGATTTGATACTCGACATTTTTGCAAGCCGTGCAAAAACGGCACAGGCAAAAACGCAGGTAGAGCTGGCACAATACCAATATATTTTACCCAGGCTTAAAGGCATGTGGAAACATTTGGAACGCCAGGGTGGTGGTGTGGGTACAAGAGGCCCCGGCGAAACAGAAATTGAAACCGACAGGCGTATTGTAAAAGATAAAATTGGCTTATTACGTAAACGGCTGGCCGAAATTGATAAGCAATCTTTTACACAACGAAAAGACCGCGGCGAATTTATACGTGTAGCATTGGTGGGATATACCAACGTAGGTAAATCTACCTTAATGAATTTATTAAGCAAGAGCGAAGTGTTTGCCGAAAATAAATTGTTTGCAACATTAGATACTACCACCCGAAAAGTAGTGTTTGAGCAAACGCCTTTTTTATTAAGCGACACTGTTGGTTTTATAAGAAAGCTGCCGCATCATTTGGTAGAAAGTTTTAAAAGTACTCTGGATGAAGTAAGAGAAGCAGATGTTTTATTGCATGTGGTAGATATGTCTCATCCGCAATACGAAGAGCAGATACAGGTTGTAAATAAAACGTTAGCCGAATTAAAAATTGAAGAAAAACCAACCATTACTATTTTTAATAAAATGGATAAATACGAGGCAGAAGCTTTTGACCAATGGCTGGAAGCCGAGGTAAAAAAAGAAATACTCAACGATTTAAAACAACGCTGGCAAACCGAAACCAAAGGCAATTGCGTTTTTGTATCTGCCATCGAAAAAACTAATATTGATTTGCTGCGGCAAACTATTTTAAATGCCGTTAGAGATACCTACCGCATCAGGTATCCTTATAAAGCAGAATTTTTTTATTAAGGATATGTCCCGCAGATTTCGCTGATTACGCAGATTAATACACTGGGTTTTCTTCTCTGCGACACCTGCGAAATCTGCGGACAAAATTAAAATGGACACCAACAACAAATACACCTGGCACAAAATTGCCGAAAGCATTAAAGAAATTAAATTTTCTGTAAATGGGTTAGCAGAAGTAATTGCCGGTAATAAAACTATTTGTATTGCCGTGCATCAAAAAAAACTCTTTGCCTGTACCCAAAAATGCCCACATGCCGGTGGTTTATTGGCCGGAGGACATATTGATGCTACCGGAAATATAGTTTGCCCTTTGCACCGCTACAAGTATAGCCTTAACAACGGCCGCAACACCAGTGGCGAAGGTTATTTTTTAAAAACTTTTCCGGTATTAATACAAAATGAAGGTGTTTTTGTGGGCATACCAAACAATAACCTTTTTGGCAGCATTAAATAGTTGTGTTTATTTTTTTTACAAATGCTAAAAAGCCTTACTTTTGCCCTCCCTTAAAAGGGATGTTTAAATTCCTCCTTAGCTCAGTTGGTTAGAGCATCTGACTGTTAATCAGAGGGTCGCCCGTTCAAGTCGGGCAGGGGGAGCAACAAAGCCTCGGAGCAATTCGGGGCTTTTGTATTTTTATATAATGCATTCCGCTTACGCACCCCTTAGTCCAGATGTTAGAGTCCCATACATACGGGATTAATCAGAGGGGTCGCCCGTTCAAGTCGGGCAGCAGCTAAAATAAATTGAAGCCTTGTAAATGAAACATTTAGGAGGTTATTTTGATCTTACTTTAACAGACAGATGACGCCGTTGTTGTTTATTAGTCATTAAGCAAAATTCATACGCTTTCGTATATTGTTGATGTTATATAACAGGTGATTTTTGTGCAAAAAAAAGCTTTGCCATTTTAATGGCTTCATGCTAAAAGAACATCTGAGGGAATACTCAGTTCCCGGTGAAATAACTTTGCTAACTCCAATGTAAGTGGTTTACGTTTATTAAGCAGGGCCGATACGTAACCTTTGCTTCCAACTTTGCCCACCCAATCTTTATTTTTCAAACCAAGATCCAGCATTTTTAGTTTAATCACATCAATAGGGTCTGGTAAAGGAACAGGATAATGTATATCCTCATACTGTTTAATTAACAATAATGCAACCTGCACTTTTTCTCCCAGCGGGCTGTTCGGTTTAATATTATTATCAAATTGCTTATCAATCCAGTCAAGATATTCCTGATATTGCTTTTTAGTTTTAATTATTTTAAGTTCCATATTTACTTTTTCTTGTTTTGAATAGTTATTACATTAATTTGATCATATTCTGCATGTGTACCAAACCATTTTATCTGGATGGCTTTATAATCAAAAACAATTCTAACTACCAACCGGTAATTATTTCCCATGATATTAAAAACTACCCGGTCATCTGCAACAAGGCTGGCATTTCCATATACCTGTTTAAGTTCGTTAAAGTTTTTAAAATCACAACTTACAAATTCATGATACCACTCCTGAAGTGCTGTTGCTGCAACAGGATATTTTTTACAGTATTCCAGTAATGTTCTTCTTGTTATAATGTTAAACACTTAAGTAAAGGTAATTAAATGTTTTCTATTAGAAAACATTTAATTACAGTGAACTCCAGCAATAAAAATCTGAGTTTATAAAATTGCCCCAGATCCTCAATAAATTGTTTAAATTTTTTTGCGGCAGGGGGCAACAAAGCCCCGGAGCAATTCGGGGCTTTTGTATTTTTACGACTATTGTTTTTGCTCCAGCGGAATTGTAACAGTAATGGTGCAACCTTTACCCGGCGAAGAAATCAATTCAAAATCGCCACCAAACAATTCAGTCCGCCTTTTCATATTGGCAATACCAATTCCAGATTTTATGGCATGTACATCAAAACCTGCCCCGTTATCGCATAAACGCAGTAATATATTTTCTCCTTCAATATTCAGCGATAAAACTATTGTGGTGGCCTGGGCATACTTCATAATATTTCTCAACTGCTCCTGTAAAATTCTATACAGGTTCAATTGTAAATCGGCCTGGTGAATTAGGGTATTTAGCCTGGGGTTGAATTTAAAGGTGACCTGGTATTTATTAAAAATATTAAAGGTTTTTAATAAATTTCCAATTGCTTCTTCTAATGAAGAATCGTCAAAAAATGCGGGGGCCAGCCGGTGGCTCAGGCTCCGGATTTCCTGGGTAGCCAATGTAATATTTTGTTTTGCAGCATCGTACCATAATTTTGAATCGGCCGGTATATTTTTTTGAATCATACTGAGCCCCATAATGCTGGCAGCTAAAATCTGGCAAACATTATCATGTAATTCGCCGCCAATTTCATAGCGCTCTTCTTCCTGAGTTTTAATAATGGCCTTAAGCAATTTATGTTCAAATGCATTTCTTTCCGTAACATCTATGGCAATAATCGACCGGCATAATTTTCCATTTATAGTTACCGGCGTGCTGTAAATTTCAACCGTAATAATTTCTCCCGATTTTTTTTTGTGCCGGTAACTGCCACTGTACACTTCGGTTTTGCCCTGAAACCTTTGCGCCACTCCCTTCAGCAAACCCGCTTTTTCATTCTCTGGCCGTATATCAAGGATGGTCATTGATAAAAAATCCGCTTCGGAATACCCGTAATGATTAACGGCTGCCTGGTTTACCTGTAAAAAATTCAATGTAGCCAAATCGTAAACCCACATCGGTTGCGGACTGGAATAAAAAAGACTGCTGTATTTTTTTTCTGATTCTTCCAGCTGAACCATATTTTTTCTTCTTTCAACAGCATAAATAATACTCTTGTACAATACGGAAGCGTTTAATTCATCTTTTACCAGGAAGTCGGATATACCTTTTGAAATGGATAGAATACTAAATTCACTATCACTTAAAGCTGATAAAATAATAATGGGGCAGTTGTTATTTGTTAAACGCAGCATTTCATTCACCAGCATTTCGCCACTAAGGTCGGGCAAGGTAATATCCAGTAAAATTAAATCGTAAGGTGGTTGTGGTACGTTGAGTAATTTTTTTGCCGCAGCAAAATTTTTAGCACGGGTATAATTTTTTTTCGAAATCTTTTCGGATAAATAGGTTTTAATTAAAAGATAGTCTGCAGCATTATCTTCTATAATTAAAAAACGGTATGGCCTTTCATCTAAAATCATTGTTTTGAATAAGGGTATTGATAACAGCGCAAAAATAATCGCTTTTAACCACAGATTGTTTTTTTTGAAGAAATCAATAATTTTTTGAATAAAAAAGACTGGCACATTTTTATAATTAAGCTGTAGTGTTGCTTAAAAAATTTATTTAATAAGATGATACAAAAAGATAAAGGCTAATGATCAGTAAATTTTTTTAAGCCGTTTTTGATTGATAATATTTTCAAACCTTGCAAATTAAAAATTGGTATAAAAAAAATTGACAGGAAAATACGTTGGCGAATGGCGAAGATTTTTTGAAAGAATACTAAAAAAGGAAGCTGATAAAATATACATACTTTTTAGCATGGCAAAGGCAAACATTTACCTGTAAATGTATTTACCTAAATTGTGGTATAATTTTTTTAAGCCAAAACCCTGAGCAATTGCAATACACCAATACCCTTCTTTCTTAAATAAAAAATAAAATACTAACTCTAAAAAAAACCGGAACTAATGCAAACAATTTTATTAATAGTCATCTGTGTATTGTTGCTTATAGCAATTATACTCATTATTATTTTTCGAAGCAAAGCCGGTAATGAGTTACCGCTGTTACAAAATAAGGTTGCTGAATTACAAACAAGCGTTACAAAAATAGAAACCAACCTTAAAGAAGATTTCCGGATTAACCGGGAAGAAAATGCCACTATTGCGAAAGATAACCGCACCGAATTAAACGCCACACTAAAAAATATTACTGAGCAAAGTCAAAATGCATTAAAGGAAATTAATAAAACATTAGATGAAAAAGTGGGCGCCTTAATTACAAAAATTGACGCCAACAATAAAGCCAACCGGGATGAGCTGACAAAGAACATTACTGATTTTTCGGGAGCCAGTATTATTCAATTGGAAAAAATTAACAGCCAGGCAAAAGATGATAATAAATTAATTCGTGAAGCACTGGTTACCGCCTTTAAAGGTTTTCAGGAAACCTTTGATAATAATATAAAATCTTTCAACGATCTGCAAAGAGAAAAATTTGCTTTAATGGATAACAAACAAAATGATTTGGTAAAAAGTACCGAAACAAAACTGGAAAGCATACGGGTAACTGTAGAAGAGAAATTAGAAAAAACACTGAGTGAACGGTTGGGCCAGAGTTTTGAAACTGTAGGCAAACAATTAATTGAAGTGCAAAAAGGTTTGGGCGAAATGCAAACCATTGCAACCGATGTAGGTGGCTTAAAAAAAGTATTAAGCAATGTAAAGCTGCGGGGCGGTGTTGGCGAGGTGCAATTAGCATTATTACTGGAGCAAATTTTAGCGCCCAACCAATACGACGCCAATGTGCGTACAAAAAAAGGCAGCGCCGAACCGGTGGAGTTTGCCATTAAATTACCCGGCCGCAGCGAAGATGAAATGGCCTTTGTGTATTTGCCGATAGATGCCAAATTTCCAAAAGATACTTATGAGCATTTGATAGCAGCGTACGAAAATGCCATACCCGACGATATTGAACTGGCCACAAAAAATTTAGAAACGGTAATAAAAAAAATGGCAAAAGATATCAGGGATAAATATCTTGACCCACCCAACACTACGGACTTTGCCATTATGTTCCTTCCCTTTGAAAGTATTTATGCAGAAGTAATAAGGCGCAGCGCATTGATTGACCAGTTACGATCCGAATTTAAAATAACAGTTGCAGGCCCCACCACTTTAATGGCTATTTTAAACAGCCTGCAAATGGGCTTTAGAACATTGGCCTTGCAAAAAAGAAGCAGTGAAGTTTGGAAAGTGCTGGGCACTGTTAAAAAAGAATTTGAAGTATTTGGCGGCTTATTAGAAAAGGCGCAAAAAAATATACAAACAGGGCTTGGCCAGTTAGATGATGTGGTGGGTACCCGTACTAGGGCCATACAAAGGCAGTTACGCAATGTAGAAACTTTACCAGCGGTGGAAGCGGCAATAGAATTGCCGGAAATTATTGTAAGTGCTGATGAAGATGAAAAAGGAAGTTGAAATTAATTTTAAACCCCTCGCATTCGATGGGTTTAAAAGCAATCTGAATCGAAAACTACAATGCTCATGCAGGAACTTTTGCACATAAAGATATTGCCTTTGAATTTCTATCTGGGTATTAGCGGGCAACATAAAGTAATATGGAAAGCATTGTGCCGTATTAATTAATCAGGGTTTGTAACAACCCCAACGACATATACAACTGAATAAAATTGCTATTACACAAATGAAAAATTTGGTTCAAAGCAGCAGCTTGAAAAAATTATAAAAATGATAAAACGGAATTTATACTAAAAGTGAAACTTTTTACAGATTTAAACCCTGATAAAAGCTTTTACCAGAGTGTTAGGAGGTGTATGGTGAAAGTTATTAGGAGGATGCAAAAATTGGTGGTACTTCACCGCAGGAGGTTGATTGAGAAAAATGTTACTATTTATTTTATTCAGTATATTTAATTTTTTGGTTTTGAATAAAGTATTTTGCAATATTATTATTTAGATTTTAAAAATTAATGCCCAAGATTTACGACAATATTGAAAACCACCTTAACGAAGGTTTGCTTAAGACTCTCGAAAGTTCTTATAAAGCAGATTTTTGCGTGGGATACTTTTATCTGAAAGGATGGAAATTATTACAAAATAGAATTGACAATTTTAAAGGAGGGGAAGAATGTTGCAGATTATTAGTAGGAATGCAACGTCCAACTGATGAAGTTATTAAAGAAGTAATTTATCATATTGACAATGGGTTAATGGATAATCCTAGGGCTAATACTTTAAAGAAAGAAGCAGCCAGATCTTTTAAACATCAATTAACGCTAGGAATTCCGAGCGAAGAGGATGAAAAATGTTTACAGAAATTAAAACAACAATTACTTGAAGGGAAAGTTGTTGTTAAGTTATTTCTCAGTCATACTTTACATGCAAAACTATACCTGCTACATAGACATCAGGAAGAACCGTTAAAAGCATATGTTGGAAGTAGTAACCTTACTCTTTCTGGATTAATGAAACAAGGAGAATTAAATGTAGACGTTGTTGAGCAGGACGCAGCTATTAAGTTAGACAAATGGTTTAATGACAGATGGGAAGACAGGTGGGCTATTGATATTACAAAAGAACTGATTCAAATAATAGATGAAAGTTGGGTACAACCTACTTTACCATATTATATTTATCTGAAAATCGCATATCATCTTTCGCAGGAAGCCAGAAGCGGTATCAATAATTATATGATACCAAAACAACTTCAGGATGAATTATTGCCTTTTCAGGAAAATGCTGTTAGCGTAGCTGCAAGGCATCTCGATAAAAGAGGAGGCGTTTTAATCAGTGATGTTGTGGGATTGGGAAAAACTTTAACAGCAACTGCTGTTGCAAAATTATTTGAAGAAACTTTTTTTACAGAAACATTAATCATTTGCCCGAAGAACCTGGTGGAAATGTGGAAAGACTACAAACACAAGTACCATCTGAACGGCGATGTTATCAGTATATCCAAAATAAATAAATCTTTTGTTGAGAAAACAAGGCGTTATAGAGTTATTATAATTGATGAGAGCCACAACCTTCGTAACAGGCAGGGAAAAAAATATGCAATAGTTAAAGAATACATAGAAAAAAATGAAAGCCGGGTAATACTACTTACCGCAACGCCCTATAACAAAACATATCTCGATATTTCAAATCAACTAAGACTATTCATCCCAGAGAATAAAGATATTGGCATAATTCCAGAAAGATTTATTGAAGAAGTAGGAGGGCCCAACGAATTTGTTGCCAACTATCAATATTCGCCAAACACATTACTGGCTTTTGAAAAAAGTGCATATTCAGAAGATTGGCAAAATTTATTGAGTTTATACATGGTGAGGCGCACCCGTTCATTTATAAAAGAACACTATGCTATTTGGGACGAAACAATGAACCAGCATTACATCGAATTTAAAGACGGAAGAAAAAATTACTTCCCATTGCGGATGCCCAAAGCAGTACAATATGCATTTGATGAGAATGATCCTAATGATATTTATGTAAGACTATATTCAGATGATGTAGTAGCTATAATCAATTCATTGCACGTTTCCCGATATGGGCTTGGAAATTATATTATTGACGATGCAATGAACAAAGCAACAAAAGAAGAAGCAGAAATTATATTCAACCTATCCCGTGCAGGAAAAAGATTAATGGGCTTTTGCCGTACCAACCTGTTCAAAAGACTGGAAAGTTGTGGACTATCTTTTCTAATTTCATTGGCACGTCATGCTTTAAAAAACCAGGTCTTTATTTACGCAATAGATAACAATCTACCATTCCCCATAGGGCCACAGGAATCTGCTGAAATGGATGAATTTATTGAAGAAGGAAGTGGAGATGAAACTGACGAGATAAATATTTACACAGACATTAAAGTATACCAACAAAAAGCTGAAGAGTTTTATAATCACTATCAAACAGAAGAACATAAATATTACTGGATTGATAGTAAACTATTTAAGCCGTCATTAAAAAGACAATTACAGGAAGACATAAATTCAATTTTACAAATTCTTCAAATAGGCTCTAAATGGATTCCGCAGAATGATAAACAGTTAAATGCATTGTATGAGTTATGTTCAAAAACTTATAAAAATGAGAAGGTTTTAATCTTTACCCAATTTGCAGATACTGCTAATTATTTATACGCACAGTTAAAAGACAGAAAAGTAAATGATGTTGAAGTAGTTACTGGTGCAATAGATGATCCGACAGCTTTGGCTCATCGCTTTAGCCCGGTTAGCAATGGTAAAAAAGTAAATGATGAAATTAGAATTTTGGTAAGTACGGATGTATTAAGTGAAGGACAAAATTTGCAGGATGCTCATATCATCGTGAATTATGATTTACCCTGGGCCATTATCCGACTGATACAAAGAGCCGGACGTGTGGACAGGATTGGACAGCAAAATGATAAAATATATTGTTACTCCTTTTTACCACAAGATGGTATTGAAAGAATTATTCGCCTCCGCAACAGGCTTGTTACAAGAATTACTGAAAACTCTGAAGTGGTGGGATCTGATGAAACTTTTTTTGATGGCGACCCTGTTAACATCCGTGATTTATATAATGAACGGTCGGGTGTTTTAGATAACGATGATGAAGGCGATGTAGATTTAACTTCACAGGCATATGAAATATGGAACCAGGCAATTAAAGCAAATCCCGAATTAAAAAAGAAAATACCCTCTTTACCTGATGTAGTGCATAGTACAAAGGAATTGCCACACGAAATGTCGGAGGGAGCTGGCGTTATTTCCTATCACAGAAACAGCCATGGCTTTGAAGCACTTACATGGATTGGTAGTGATGGAAGAGTAATTTCACAATCACAAACAAGAATATTAAAAGCGGCAGAATGTTCTATTGATACTCCCGCTTTGGAAAGAATGCAAAATCATTTCGAGTTAGTAGAAGAGTGTGTTAAACTTTCAGAAAAAGAAGCTGCCCAAACAGGTGGACAATTAGGCAGTAAATCAGGAGCCCGGTATAAAACCTATATGATGCTGCAACGATATTTTGGAACCATAAAAAATACATTATTCGATTCAGATGCTTTAAAGAAAACAATTGACGAAGTATATAAATTTCCACTAAGAGAAACTGCAAGAGAAATGATTAACCGGCGTTTTAAACTGGGTATTACAGACGAAGAGTTAGCAGAGCTGGCAATTAGATTAAGAGACGATAGCAAACTATGTGTGGTTGACCCCAACAGAACCGGAAGTCTTGATGCGCCACAAATCATTTGCTCTATGGGCATAAAAACTAATCCTTGATTATGACTAAGCAGCATTTTAAGCAATACATACAAACCTTTGATTTTACTAACCTGTTCAATCAATTGGGCTGGGCATTTATAAAAGAAAACACTCCAATAAAAGCAGATGGAGAAATATATGCATTACAATCTGTTGCTGAAAAAAGCGGCTTTAGAATTTTAGTTTGTCAACCTGATAAAAATGGCAATATACCCGAATACGCCACCCGTTTAAAAATTGATAACCAGGTAAGCAGGCTTTTTAAAGAACACCTTTTAATTTTTATAAATAAACAAAACACACAACAGGTGTGGCAAACGGCATTAAGAGAAATTAATAAGCCTGCAAAACTTTCTACGGCAAACTGGAGTAAAGGCCAGGAGCCGGAATTATTATATCAAAAAACCAGCGGGCTTATTTTTACTTTAGACGAAGAGGATAATATTACCATTGTAGATGTTACAAAAAGAGTTGCAGAAAACTTTCAGCAGAATAACGAAAAAGTAACCAAACAATTTTACGAAAAGTTTAAAAAAGAACATACTTCTTTCCTGGCTTTTATTAAAGGCATTGATACCAAAGTAAATAAAGACTGGTATGCTTCTTTAATGCTTAACCGGTTGATGTTTTGTTATTTTATTCAAAAGAAAGGATTTCTTGATAAGAACCAGCATTACCTGAGAGACAAGCTAAAACTTTGTGTAGAAAAAAAAGGTAAAGATAAATTCTATTCTTTCTACCGCAGTTTTTTACTGGTGCTGTTTCACGAAGGATTAAATGAACCTGCACAAAAAGAAAAAGTAAAAATTGAAATTGGCAAAATACCTTATCTCAATGGCGGTTTGTTTGATGAACACGAACTGGAAAAAAGCTATGAAATTGATATTGATGATAAAGCTTTTGAACGCATCTTTGATTTTTTTGACGAATACAACTGGCATTTAGACACCCGTGCCACAGCCACAGGTAAAGACATTAACCCCGATGTTATTGGTTACATTTTTGAAAAGTATATCAACGACAGGGCCGATATGGGTGCTTATTATACCAAAGAAGATATTACAGATTACATCAGTAAAAACTGCATTATTCCCTGGCTGTTTGATGAAACTGCCAAACAACAGCCTAAAGCATTAACAGTAACCGGCGAAATATGGACGGCGTTAAAAACCAGTGGCGATGAATATATTTACGATGCCGTAAAACATGGCATTGAAGAACCTTTGCCCAAAGAAATACAGGCAGGCATAAAAGAAGTAGCCAAACGTACTGAATGGAATAAGGCTGCGCCGGAAGCTATTGCCTTGCCTACTGAAATATGGCGGGAAACAGTAGAAAGGAGAAAGCGTTATGAGGCAACAAAAACTACCATCGAAAACGGAGATATTGTTTCGATAAATGATTTTATAACTTATAATTTAAACATAAGGCGCTTTGCACAGGACGCAATTGAAAACACCAACGATCCCGATTTTTTAAAATCGTTTTATAAGTCTTTAAATACGGTAACTATTATTGACCCAACCTGCGGTTCGGGTGCCTTTCTTTTTGCAGCCATGAACATACTGGAACCTTTGTATCATGCCTGCATTATGCGTATGAGAGCTTTTACCGAAGATGAAGACAGGCTGAATGAACAGAAGAAACAAAGCTTTAGCAATAAGCACAAATATTTTAGGGAAGTGCTTGAAAATATACAGGGCGAGCAACACCCCAACCTGGAATATTTTATTTACAAAAGTATTATCCTTAATAACCTTTACGGTGTTGACATTATGAGAGAGGCTGTAGAAATAGCCAAACTCCGTTTGTTTTTAAAATTAGTAGCAACAGTTGATGCTGATTATAAAAAACGTAATCTTGGTTTAGAGCCATTACCAGATATTGATTTTAATATAAGGGCGGGTAATACACTTATTGGTTTTGCAACTGATGAAGAGCTGAATAAAGGATTGCGTTATACACTGGATGGTGTTGCTGCTGCTCCTGTGATAGAAGAAAAATGCGATATAGTAGCCAAGGCATTTACCCGGTATAAAGAAATTCAACTATCGCATGGTGATGATTACAAAGAATTTAAAAAAGCTAAAGAAGCATTAAATAAAAGGCTTAAAGAATTAAACAGCGAATTAAATAAACTACTGCATAAGCAGGCAGAAGGAATTAAATATGAAAAATGGTTAGAAAGCCATCAGCCGTTTCATTGGTTTGCCGAATTTTACGAAATTATACACGATAAAAAAGGATTCGATATAATAATTGGAAATCCTCCTTATGTAGAATATTCGAAAGTCAGAAAGACATACATTCTTAATAATTATACTGTTAAAGAATGCGGGAACCTTTTTGGTTTTGTTATGGAAAGAGCTAAGAACATTATTTCTGAAAATGGTCATTTTAGTTTTATTGTTCCCATTAGCCTTGTTTGTACTCAACGGATGGAAACAGTACAAAAACATTTGTTTAATTCTAACAATACTTGGTTAAGTAATTATGGGGAAAGGCCCAGTAAATTGTTTACTGGAGCCGAAGTTTTGTTAACGATTTTTATTATCTCTCCGAAAATAAAAATTTCTGCAACTCATACAACTACTTTTATTAAATGGAAATCCGAAGAGCGGCCAATTTTATTTGAAAAGCTTTTTTATAACAAGATTGATTCAAAACCCAAGCCCTATGTAATTCCAAAAATAGGAAGTATCATAGAAATTCAAATTCTACAAAAAATACGTCAATCATCGAAATACCTAGCTTTTGATTTACTTAAAGAAAGTAGTCACAGAATTTTTTATCGGATTGGTGGCGGAAGGTATTGGAAAGTATTTACAGATTTTAGTCCAAAGTTTATTTTAAATGGCGTTGTTGGAGTTTCAAGTCGTGAAAACTATTTATTTGCTAAATCTGAAAATGAAAAGAAAGCTATTATATCAGTATTAAGTAGTAATATTTTTTATTGGTATTTTGTTTTAACAACTAACTGTCGTGATTTAAATCCCAGTGATCTAAGAGAATTTCCTATTTCAATATCAGATTTAAATTCCGAACATATAAATATTTTATCTGGTCTTTGCATAGACCTAATGACTGACTACAAAAGAAACAGTATTAAAAAAGAAAAGGTATCAGGAAAAACCGGAAATATTACATACCAAGAATTTTATCCCAGAATATCAAAAAATATTATTGATAAAATCGATACTGTTTTAGCTAACCATTATGGTTTTACTACTGAGGAATTGGATTTTATTCTAAATTATGATATTAAGTATCGAATGGGTAAAGAGGGTGAAGTAGAAGAGGATTAATAAAATAATACATCATGGCAAAAGCAAAAAAGGA
Organism: Ferruginibacter sp.; assembly: GCA_043756235.1. Lineage (GTDB taxonomy): Bacteria > Bacteroidota > Bacteroidia > Chitinophagales > Chitinophagaceae > Ferruginibacter. The sequence continues at coordinate 15,593 of JAYURK010000157.1, forward strand.
AATATCATTTAATGCCCGGCACTATATGGAGTTGGCTATTGCCGAAATGAATACTATATAATTGCAATGGAACCAATTAAAGACATAATAGAAAGACTGAACGCTACAGATGAGTGTACTAACATTGAGGCCAAACGTGGTACTGCCATTGATAAAAGTATTATGGAAACCGTATGCGCTTTAAGCAACGAGCCAGGGTTGGGCGGTGGTTATATTTTATTAGGGGTAGAAAGAGATGAGGCAACCTTATTTCCTGAGTATACAGTAACTGGTATTGGCGACCCCGATAAATTACAACTTGACCTGGTAACACAATGTGCCGGTATGTTTAATCAGCCGGTACGGCCAGATGTAGAAGTTGAAAAGTTAGAGAGTGGTAAACTGGTAATGAAAATATTAATTTCAGAATTACCGCTTGCACAAAAACCACTTTACTTTAAAAACAATGGCTTACCTGCCGGTGCTTTCAGGCGTATTGGCAGCAGTGATCAACGTTGTACAGATGATGATCTGTATATTTTCTATGATAGAGAAGATACGCTTGACAGCAGTGTAATTAAAGATACATCGCTTGAAGACATCAACGAGGATGCGGTAAACCTGTACCGGAAATTGCGGGCCAATGTTAATTCGCTTGCGGAGGAACTGTCGTATGATGATAAGGAACTTTTACAAAGCCTTGGTTGCATTAAACAGGAAAATGGTAACTGGTTATTAACCTATACTGGGTTACTGGTTTTTGGAGATAAAAAAGCGCTTAGAAGAATACTTCCCATGGTACGGGTAGATTATATAAGGGTGCCGGGAAATGACTGGGTGCAAGACCCTGAAAACCGGTTTACCACAGTTGATATGCGTGGCCCGTTGATTGAACTGGTACAAAGAACCTTTAACTCAATTGCAGATGATTTACCAAAGGGGTTTCTGTTACCGGAAAATATGGTACAGGCAGAGAGTGTTGGTTTACCTGTAAAAGTTTTGCGTGAAGCTATTGTAAATGCCTTTATTCATAGAACTTATCGTGAAAATCAGCCTATTCAGATAATCAGGTATGGTAATAGAATAGAAATTAAAAATCCGGGATTTTCGCTTAAGCCGGAAGAACAGTTAGGTGAACCAGGTTCTAAAAATCGCAACCCTTTTATTGCTGCTATTTTTCATGATACCAACCTGGCAGAGACAAAAGGGAGTGGCATTCGCACAATGCGTAAATTAATGGAACAGGCTAATATGGTTCCTCCTACGTTCGAGAGTGACCATTCAGCCAATCAATTTACAACCCGGCTGTTACTTCACCATTTTCTTAGTGAAGAGGATATTGTTTGGCTTAATGGCTTCAACGATTTTGAAATTAACGATGCACAAAAAAGGGCTTTAATTTTTACCAGGGAAACCGGCGCAATAGACAATCCATCATATCGCCAGTTAAATGGTTGCGACAGTTTAAAAGCCAGTGGAGAATTAAGGAATATGAGAGATTGGGGCATTTTGGCCCAAAAAGGCAAAGGACGAGCTACTTATTATGTTCCCGATTTGGCATTTAATCATCCGGAGTTAGGAAAATATAACCAGGTTACATCCTTATCTAACCACCCCGAAGAGTTCTTATCTGACGACCCCGATGCTTTACCTGACCACCTCAACACCTTATCTGACGAGTTGCCTTTACATTTGAAGGATATAATAAAAGATTTAGGAAGAAGAACGAATGATAAAGAAAAGATGAATGCTGTTATTTTAAAACTGTGTGCATGGAGACCGTTAACACTAAAGCAATTGGCGAATCTGGTTCAGCGCAACGAAAAGTATATGCTCGGATTTATTGCTCCATTAAGAGAAGGTGGGCAGGTAGAATACACCTATCCGGACATGCCAAATCATCCTGATCAGGCTTATAAAACTGTAAATATAACTACCTGATATCACGTAATTAATGCAGATAAAATTTGAAAGTGAATTGTACTATCAGCAGAAAGTATGTATTTAATAACAACAGCTATTGCACAACTTGAACATTTAGTTGAACAACATGTTCAAGTCTTATATACGGAAATAGGTTGCTATAGTATCACGACATTTATTGCGACACAGTATCGCAATAAATCATGAAACAAATGATTGAAATAAAAGAATATATCGGCAATAAAGAACTTTTAAATCTTTATAAAACAGCTTTCCTGTGCAGCCGCAGGGTTTCAGCAAGTGCTGTATTAAAATGTTATGATTGGGCTATAGCGCAAAGAGAAAAAGGCAATTGCGTTATTAGTGGGTTTCATTCGCAAATAGAAAAAGATGTTTTGCAATATTTGCTAAAAGGCAAACAACCAATTATTGTTGCATTGGCAAGAGGACTAAAAGAAAAAGTAGAGCCGGAATTCAAAAAGTCGATTGAAGAAAGCAGATTGCTAATTGTAACTCCATTTGAAAAAGAAATAAAAAGAGTAACAGAACAAACTGCTGCAATCAGAAATAAAATGATGATTGATATTGCTGATAGTGTAGCGGTGGGTTTTGCAAGTGAGGAAGGCGGTTTAAGTAAGTTACTGAAAACAGCAACAATAAGCAAAAAGACGATTTATCTTATTCATTAAAACGATTACAAAAATATATTAATGATATGCCCAATGAAATTGTAATTCAAAACTTTTTACATGGGTTGAATAACTCCATAGTTGTCCGGGAAAAGCTGATTGATAGTTACAATAAAATGCTGTTTGAAGCAGCTCCCTTTTTACCAAACCAAGTTTAAAATGGCATCAACAGCAAGTTTCCGGGTTTTGAAAAACGAACTGCTTAAAGTATTAAAGCAGATGCAAAGAGCGGAGAAGTCTGCTAAAAAGAAACTGAGTACACTGGAGGTAACGATAATTGACAATTACCTTCAACTTGCAATCCCCGGCGTTCAATTAAACATAAATGCTGCAACAAAAGGTAGTGCCAAGTTCACTGTTAGGTTATGGTACTTTGCTGATATTATTAAAGCCGAGCAGGATAATACGCTTCATTTTGACCTGACTGAAAACCGTCTCATTTTAAGAACACTTTCGTTTCCAGTAATGACCACATTTTTTGAGACAGACAGTATTTTAAGAAGCATTAACCTGCCGTTAAATTATACAGAAATGGATTTGACCAAAATGTTATTGTCAGATAAATACACGGATGAAGAAATAGCATTCAACGATCTCGATAAAGAAGCAATTAAAATAATGCGTAAGGTTAAGGCGGATATAAATAAGATAATATTGATAATGAAAACTTACGGCTTCAAACAAAACGAAATACAGCAATTAATTTTGAACAAGCTAAAAGAAAATGGGTAAAGCGAAGAAAAAATTTGATGTAAGAAAATCAGGTAATCACAAGTGTAGTCGAAAATAGTTAGCAAATCAACAATGCTATAAAAAACGCTCAACTTTTTAAAATGCAAGCCTACAGGTTGGTAAGAATTTTATTTATTGAGGTTGGTTTAAAAAAATAATTAAATGCCAAAAACAAATACAATTACAAAAGCCGCCGAAAAAGACTTATTCAATGAGCTGTCGCAACTTATTGAGCAAAGCCAGCAGCAGGTAGTGGCACAAGCCAATAGCACCCTTACACTTTTGTTTTGGCATATTGGTAACCGCATTAATAAAGAAATACTGCAAAACAAACGGGCAGATTATGGAAAACAGATTGTGGCGACACTGTCGGCACAATTGGAAGAAAGGTTTGGAAGGAACTTTACTGAGAAAAATGTAAGGCGGATGATAAAATTTGCCGAGCAGTCTACCGATAACTCAATTGTCGCAACACTGGCACGACGATTAAAAACAAACACTAAATTCACACTACCATGGATAAACTACTGAGCGATCTAAAAAGTGCCATTGAAATTTTTCATAAAAACCTTGCCATGCAAATGCCTTATTTGCAGCAAGAGGTAAATAGTCTTATTCAGCAAAATTGTACAAACCACAATGTAATAGAAAGGCACCTGGATACTCTTTTAGATTTAGGCATGCATAATATTGGGAAAGATGTATTTATTCAACTGCTGGATTATTATAAAACCATCAATATGGAAGGTGCTATGTTTTACTGGAATGAATATGATAAGGAAGACTGAAAATTTGCCACCAATCTTACTCTGGCGCAGGTGTTCCCAATCGAAATCATTAAATTTTTAAATAAAGTTTATGGGATCACCTGTGCTTCTTCCGTTCTACCGGTTTGCAACCGGGTTTAAAAAAAATCGAAGTATGCTCAGGTTACGAAATTAATTTTAGAGAATATTACACTGATATGCATTTTGAAGTTGCTGCTGTTGTTGCTAACATTTATGCTTCACAGTTTGTGGCTTACAGGAATAAATAATGATTTACTAACTTTATAAGCAGCAATAAAATTTTACTGCCATGCAAAAATACACCAATCAATTGCTTGCAGATATTTACTACGCAACTGCAAATGTAAATCTGCCTTTTATTGAAAAGCAAACAGCATTGCACGACTGGATTAGTGATGATGAAGAAGAAAAAATTGCCCCCATACGCAACCTGCAGCAATGGACAGGCATTACACAGGAAATGTTACCCCCTGCAGCAAGACTAACCAATGAACAAATAAATAAACTGTTGGTTGCATTAAAGCAAATGTTGGATGCATATAACTGGGCTTTTGTACTGCAAACGCAGGTGCCGGAAAATATACAGTACGAAACCATCCGTTTAAATTTTAACCAGCAGGCAAAAATAAAGCAATGGCATCCCGGTTTTTTTGTAATGTGCATTGCAGGTACGCCGCATAATACCTGTAGCCTTGGCCAGTATTGCCAGTGTGCTTTTTTTGCAGCATTATTTTCGGGTTTTAATGATGAAGAACTTACAGCAGCAGAAGAAAGAGCCAGGGAACTGGAAATAGAATTAAGCCATCTCAAAAAAAAGCATCCTGATAATTGGATGAAATATTATCCGTACCATTTAGATGCAGCTTACGATGACAATAACGGAAATCCTTACAATTATGGTTTTGATGATGCAGGAGAAGATAGTGACGATAACTGGTGGCGTAAGTAAATAATAAATTCTTTTCTCTTCAAATGTTTTCTGCATTCCTCACCACCACAGCATCACCACCGTCAACAAAATACCCGCCAGCGTAAAATACAATCCCTTTTTAAAAATACTGGTTTGCGGCATAAACATCCAAAAGCTGAAGTGGTAACAAAAAACAATGTTTGTTAACAAGGAATACAACCAGGCTAAATAAGCATAAAAGGAATATTCTGTAAAAAATATTTACTACTTTTGTCACAAATCTGTCGCAAATAATTGCTAAATATGTGACGAGATTCAGACTTAAATATGCTTAAATCAATTGAAATACAAATACTTAATAAAGTAAAAAAAGCCAGCAGGGGTTCGCTATTTTTTACCGAAAGCTTTATAGCTGTTGGCAATGCAGCTGCTATAAGAAAAGCTTTGGAAAGATTGGTAAAAGCTGGTGATATTGAAAGGGTGGCTGCAGGTATTTATGTGCGCCCTGCAAATGATACTATTATTGGTAAACTTAGCCCAACTATTGAAGCTGTTGCAAAAGCCATTGCCAAAAGAGATAAAGCACGAATTGTACCCACAGGAATTTATGCCCTCAATCGTTTGGGACTATCTGCACAAGTACCTTTAAATATTATTTACTTAACAGATGGCGCAGCACGAAAAATAAAAATAGATAACCGTACTATTACTTTTAAAAAAACCACACCTAAAAATGTGGCCGCTGTTGGCGAAATTAGCAGGCTGGCTATACAGGCATTACGCAGCATAGGAAAGCAACAGGTAACAGCACACGAAATAAAACAAATTCAACAACTGCTTAAAAAAGAAAAGCTAACCAGGCTTCAGCATGATATTCCACTTGCACCAGACTGGATAAGGGAAATAATGAAACCAGCGCTTAAATTACCGGCCAATGAGTAACGATACTTTACAGGAATGGTTTAAGTTAAGTGAACAAAATAAAAGAAACATCTTTTCTGAAATTGCAGTTAAAATGAACCTGCCACCTGCTGCTGTTGAAAAAGACTGGTGGGTTACACATACACTGCAATTAATTTTTACTACCGAAATAGCAGCGTATACCGTTTTTAAAGGAGGCACTTCGTTAAGCAAAGCCTGGAATTTGATTGACCGCTTTTCGGAAGATATAGACCTGGCTTTAGACAGAAGTTTTTTGGGATTTGCCGGTTCAATAAATTCAACACAGGTAAAAAAGCTAAGACAGCAATCTTTTAAATATATTTCAACAATATTTTTTCCCCTGCTGCAAAACATATTTAAGTCGGCTGGTTTTGGTGATGTTAAGCTGCAATTAACAGCACCAGTTTCAAATGATCAGGATCCATTGATAATTGAAATTAATTACCCGGGTGTTACCGATTCATCAACGTATTTACAACCAAGGGTGCTGGTTGAAATTGGCAGCCGCTCATTAAAAGAACCCTTCACTCAAAAACAATTTTGTTCTTTGGTAGGCGAAAATTATAAAGAAAGGCCTTTTGCGGATAAACCAATTACTGTTGCTACTGTAAACCCGGAAAGAACATTTTTGGAAAAAATATTTTTACTGCACGAAATGTTTCAGCAACCTGATGAAAAAATAAAAGTTAACCGTTTAAGCCGTCATTTATACGATATTGAAAAAATGATGGGCAGTTCATTTGAAGAAATAGCATTGGCAGATACCCTTTTGTACAATCATATTGTTGAGCACCGTAAAATGTTTAACCCCGTGAGAGGAATTGATTATGCCAATCACCGCACGGGTAAAATAAACCCGCTGCCTCCAGATAATATAATAGCCGCATGGAAAAAAGATTATGAACAAATGCAGGAGAGTATGATTTATGGCAATTCGCTTCCGTTTGATAAATTGCTGCAAAGAATTACTATATTAAAAGGAAAAATTAATTCTTTAACTCCATAAAAACATTAAGCTATCACCACCACAACATCACCACCACCAGGGCCACACCCGCCAGCGTAAAATACAATCCCTTTTTAAAAATACTGGTTTGCGGCATAAACATCCAAAAGCTGGAGAGCACAAAAAATAAAAGGGAAGCGCCAAAAAAAATATTCAGGTAAAACAAAGGGTCTTTGGTTGTGGCCTTGTGCAGGTGCGTTAATTTTTCAACCATTTTGGGTAATTGGGTGGTGGTATAATTTACTGCGCCGGTGGCGGTATTGTAAGTACCGGTTTTAAAATTTTGTATAGCACCATTTACTGATTCTATTTTTAAATCTCTTATGCGGATGGCTTTGCCCAATGCATCGGCACTAAGGCCTGGTTGCAATTGCTGCTGTACCTGTTTGGTTTGTTTTAAAAAATTAGTATCTCTAAAGATTAGGATAATACCGCTTAGGGCATATACGGCCATAATGCCTGCCAAAAAAAAGCCGAGATAGCGGTGATAAATGCGCATGCGGTTGTGTACGGTGGCTTTGGTACTCATTGTTTTTTTTATTTGCTGCAAAGAAAAGCAAACTAAAAAACATAGCCGCCTAAATACGGAAAAGGATTTACAGAAAAGGGAATTGTACTAAATGCTCGGCGTGCAACCATTTCTGAAACAATAATTAGCTGATCAAAAATTCTATAAGGGGGGGTAAAAATTTACCCATTTGAACTTCGTACATTTTTTACTTCCTCAATCCTCAAAATTCAGTTTAGATTTGATCCTAAAAGCTACAACCCTAATTTCTACATCTCGCCCAACTGTGGTATTTAAATTTTCAAGGTTCAAAACAAGATCAATAACATTCCCTTCTATTAAAGAGTAATCAGTTGTTATATTACTTGCATGCTTAAATTTATAATAGCTATAAGGCTGATTACTTACAAATGCTTGTGAATTTTTAGTATCCGTAAAAGTATAACTTACGGTTTCGGGTGTATTAAGCATCGGCAGTGTTGGCAAAACTTTCATACCAAAGTTAATCAAAGGATTTGCAGATAATAATCCTGTTGCGCTGGATAGTGTTGATACTAATTCTTTCATTTCATTTTGGGCTTCTTGGCCTACACCAATCCAGTAGGCCCAATAAGCAGTACCCTTAGGCAGATTGATACTTACAGCAGTTTTGTTTGGGTGATTGAGGTTAGTTACTGAGAATACCCTTGTGTTTGTTTTAAGTACTTCTTCGCTCGTGGTATCATAAATCGTATTCAATGTTGTTTTAAAATTTGGGTTACTGTTAGCAGATGGTATTCTGTCAATAATAAGTTTTGCCGTTTTACCAAACAAAGCATCTGTATAAAGACTGAAATAGTAAATACCTTTTACAGGTATATTAATTTTTTCGTTAACAATACTGTTGAAGTCTGATTTACTGAAAATAGGGCGACCTGTTTTATAATCGATTAGGGAAATGGTGGCTGTTCCTTTTTTATTTAAAATAGCACAATTAAGGTTTATCACATCATCTGTATCAAACCCAAAAACGTTTTCATCAGGATTATAGGTTAATGCACCCGATAGGCTTACTTCTTTATTTATTAAACGAATACCCTCAACCTTATTAACTGATTCGCAACCAATTTTAATTATTCCTTTTGTATTCTGATCAACTTTGATGGTTAAGTTTATTTTTTCTGAACTGGTTTTAAGTTGCAAGTAATGTTCACCAAAGGAAATGGTTTGCTTCGTTGCATCATCGGCCTCTACATTACCCATATTTACGCCATCTAAAATTAGAGTACCACTTTTACAGGCAACAATTATTACGGCAGCTTCGGAATTTGTTTGAGCAGGCAAATTAGTTAACAGCAATAACATTAACTGGGAAAGTAAAAATTTTTTCATAGGGGATTTGTTTATAGCAATATTAAGTAAAAAAAGTTCAAATGAAACTTTCTTATTTATTGTTGCAAGATTTGTAAAGATAAAATTAAGTTGGATTTTCTTAATAATCAAAAGTGCGTGGTTTTTTAATGTCAATTACTTTCTTCCCACAACGCTGTGCATTAAAATCCCCAATTTTTTACAGCAGCACCCAAAAAAAATCAGCAGCGCATATAATTATACACTGGCACACTTCTTTCAGTAAAAATAAAAAGGGTTAATGTTTTAAAGATATAGCCTGGTACTTCATCACTAAACTTTGCTAGCATGAAAACAAAATTTACCCATAACAGCTTTAATGCAAAACGCCACCTTGCCATTTTAAAAACATTTTTATTTACTGCCAACCTGGTGGTACTTTTTATTTATGGCTATATGCGCCTTGCATTTTATGATCTGCCTTTTTCGGTACTGGAAGAATTACCCGTTGTTGGCAACCTTATGGCATGGGCATCACTGTTTGCCGCAAGCCTGAGCTTTATTTTATTTGCCGCTCATGGCCTGGCATGGTTATACCTCCACCGTAAGCAGGTAAAATTTACTGCTATCCGGGTTACAGAAGTAAGCAGCAATTAAAATATAAAGATGATTATTTGCTTTAGTAAGTCTTAGGCGGCGATGGATTGGCTTCGCTGCCGGTATTAATAATTGCAAAAGTTTTTATTAAGGCTGGCGGAGTATCGTTAGTAAGAAAAATTTTATAGCTGATATAGGCACCATTTTTTTCAGGCGCAAACAAAACATATTTTGCATTGTTGGTTTTAAGTTTCTTCTGAATATCACTCACATCTTTTAAAAGAACGTTTCCAAAATAAGTATCGGTCCCAAAAGTAATTGTACTTGCCCTGCCCTTTACTAATTTTATATCAGGAGGTGTATTATAACTTCCCGGTATAAGTCCACTGGCCTCCCAGCCATGAAGGGTAAAAGTATCATTTGTGCCTGCATAAAATGCAAAATACGCTTTGGCTTTTTTCAATTTTGTAAAAGATAAACTGTCTGTCCATAAGGTATCCAGTGTGCCGGAAATAAAAGCAACTGGAGGCGTGGTGGCCGCGGTATTTTTTTCACCAGTATTCGTTGCGCTTGCTGTATTATTTTTTCCACCAGCATTTTCATTACAAGAGGCCAGCACAAAAACTGTCAACATCAAAATAAAGGAGAACACTTTTAAAAAAAGTTGCTTTTTCATATTGCTGTATTTAGGTGTGTAAGAAAAAATTGTTTTATATTTTCCGGGTTTATGAAAGTTAATCTGTAATTTTCTAATATCATAATTTAATAAAAGTTTTTTTACGGGTGTTATCACCTTTTTATGGTGGCAGGTACGGCAGTAATTTTAAACTAAAAATTAAAGAGTGCAACAATTTTTACAATCGGCGCTGGACTGGGCAGAAGTTTGGGCCCTGCTGCTGCCATTGTCTATATTGTTTTTTAAAAGAGAGCAATCTCCCTTTTTAAAACCGGTAATCATTTATTTATGGGTGGCGCTTGGCATAAACCTGCTGATAGATATGGTATGGGTGTTTAAAAGTTATTTTCCGGCATGGCTGCAAAGTAATAACCCTCTATACAATATACATGCAGTGGTAAGGTTTATTTGTTTCAGTATTTTTTTTATGCTGCTGCCGCAGGCGGCGTTTAAAAAATTAAAAAAATTACTGGTGGCGGCCTCCATAATTTTTATTGCTGTAAATTTTATTTTTTTCGAAAATTTTTTTAACCCCAATCACCTCAGCGGCAATTTACTGTCGGCAGAAGCGTATTTGTTACTCATTTTTTGCATGCAATATTATTTAAGCGAATTAAAAGAGGAAGGCAGTAACATTTTTAGCGGTCCCGATTTTTGGATAGTAACAGGGCTGGGCATTTATGTAGTGATTAGTTTTTTTGTTTTTTTATTTTACCTGCCGCTGCTGCAATTTGATCCGTTGCTGGCCGACAGGATGTGGAATTTTCATAACATTGCTTTTATTATTTTTTGCCTTTTTATAACCAAAGCTTTATATGGTACTGTTAGAAATAAGTTTGCAGTATAGAGTTATCATTGGCATTTCGGCCATGGTGCTGCTGTTTGGCAGCTTTATTATTGTGTTTATTGCCAACCAGCGAAAAAAATTACAGTACCATAAAAAATTGCAGGCCATTAACGAAGAACAGCAAAAAACGCTGGTGCAACAAAATGTTTTGCTGGAGCAGCGGGTAAAGGAACGCACTGCCCAAATTACGCAGCAAAAAGAAACGCTGCAAAGCACCTTAACCGAATTAAAAGCCAGCCAGCTGCAATTAATACAAAAAGAAAAAATGGCTTCGCTGGGCGAATTAACTGCAGGCATAGCGCACGAAATACAAAACCCGTTAAACTTTGTAAACAATTTTGCCGAAATTAATGCAGAGTTGTTAACCGAAATAAAAGAACGCCTGGCCGAAGAAACACTGCCGCCGTCTTTAACCAAATATATCGATCCTATCATTGCAGACCTGGGCAACAACCTGGAAAAAATTCACCAGCATGGCAAACGGGCTGATGGTATTGTAAAAAATATGCTGCAGCATTCGCAAACACATACCGGTGCTATGGAACTTACTAACCTTAATGCTTTGGTAGAAGAATATGTAAAACTGGCTTTTTATGGTTTTAGAGCAAAAAATAAAAATTTCAACTGCACCCTTACAATTTCGTTTGATAATAATGTAGAAAACATCCTGATTATTCCGCAGGATATTGGCCGTATTCTCATTAATTTATGTAACAACGCCTTTTATTCGATGCAGGAAAAAACACAAATGGTTACAGTAAAAGAAAACTTTGAGCCGGTGTTAATTATTAAAACTTATAAAAAAGAAGATACCGCTGTTATCATCATCAGGGATAATGGCATGGGCATTGCGCAAAAATATATCGATAAAATATTTCAACCCTTTTTTACTACCAAGCCTACAGGCAACAGTACCGGCTTGGGTTTATCTTTAAGTTATGATATTATAAAAGCCCACCAGGGTAATTTAAAAGCAACTGCTGCCGAGGGAGAATTTGCCGAATTTTGTGTTACGCTCAGTTATTAATGTATATCATAAAGTACGCTCACCCTTTTTAAAAAACCATTTATATATTTTGTTTGCAAAAGCAATAACCAAATTGTATTTTGTTTTTCTAAAACTTATAATCATGAAAAAAATTACCTTAACATTTGCTGCTGCAGCATTGCTGCTTTGGAGCTGCAACAGCGGTGCCACCGATGACAAAACAAAAACCGAAACTGCTGCAGCGGACACCATTACTAAAATGGCCGACGCAGCAACCACCACCGCACCACCACCTATGGACAGTGCTACCATGATGAAGGCATGGATGGATTTTGCCACACCCGGTGCCATGCATACGTGGATGACAAAAACCAACGGCACTTGGGAAGCAGAAGTGAACCAGTGGATGGATGGTGCAGCGCCACCCACCAAAATGAAAGCTACTAATGTACAAACAGCGGCCATGGGTGGCCGGTATGTATTGGGCAAATTCAGCAGTACCATGATGGGCCAGCCTTTTGAAGGTATGAGCACCATGGGCTACGACAATGCTAAAAAAATATTTGTAAGCACCTGGGTAGATAATATGGGCACCGGCATTATTTATATGACGGGCACTTACGATGAAGCCAGTAAAATGCTGCGGCTTAGCGGTAAACAAACCGACCCTATGACCGGTAAAGACAGCGACATTAGGGAAGAAATGAAAATGATTGATGATAACTCTTACACCATGACGATGTATGGCCCGGGTATGGATGGCAAGGAAATGAAATTTATGGAAGGTACTTTTAAAAAGAAGAAATAAAATTTTAATGCCGTGTAATTAAGAAAGCCACAGTTATGTTGTGGCTTTCTTAATTTTTTTTGCAGCAGGGGAAAGATAATTTTTTTCGTAAGTTGCTATCCATTGCGCAACAGTTATTTTAGTGCACAACTCACCAATAAGATCGTAGGGAATATTTTCGGGCTTTTTAAAACGGATACAACTTCCTCCCATGTCCAGCTTGCCCACAGCGGCTTTAGCAAAAGCTTCTTCAAACCATTTTTTTAAATTCGGATCTGCGTAAATACCCATATGGTAAAGGGTAATGGCATTTTTTTGCGAAGCAAGACTAATAAATGGTAATGGTAACTGAGGGTTGCAATGATAGCCTTTTGGATAAATTGTGTGCGGTACAAAATAACCCAGCATGCCATAACTCATACCTTCTTTAAAGCCTTTGGGTAAATTTTTAATAATTATTTTTCTAAGTTTTGTAACTGCTGCCTGCCTTTCTTCTGGCAGGCCGGCAAGGTATTGCAGTGCAGTGGTTGCTTTGGATTGCATGGTGCGTTTTTTTTGATGAAATAATATTTATGGCGTTGCCTGTAATTGCATGGCCCATCCATTACTTAACAAATTTTTTATTTTGTTAGAGAAAAAAGCGTTTTTTAAACCAGAGGTAACAATTGCGGTGCCGGCTGCTGCTGCAAAACTTAATGCTGTAGAAAGGTTGGCATTGCTTACAATGGCAGTTGCTGTACCGGTAATGCCCACGCCTGCAAATGCATAAATTACTTCTGCTGCCGGCCTGAATTTGCTGTAACGCCTGAAGCCTGCAATATCTTTTATATTAAGTGTTTGAGCAGGCATTGCTTTTTGTAAAAATTTTTTTCGTGGAGCAAGTGTTACAGTACTGTCGTTTATGGCAGTTACAAATCCTTCGGCTTGTTGCGGCTGCTGCCGGTAACCGTAATAAGCAAGGCGCACCAGGTCTTTTTGTTTTACAGTAATAGTTTTACCGGAAGCAGCGTGGGTAAATACCAATTTTTGCTGGGCCTGAAGTGCAATACTAACCCAAAGGCATAGCAGCAGCATAAATAATTTCATCGTTTGAATGTTTTAAGTTGTGGTTAAAAACTTAAAATACGAAAAAATTCCGTCCACGGCCCTATTTCATTTTTATATTGCTTTGCCATTACTCTTGTTATCTGTGCAATATGTGTAAGGTCATGTACTACCCAGGTAGCTAACAATTGCCGCAATGTTACAGCTCCCAGTACGGGGTGCATGCCTTTTTTATCTAAATCGTTTTCGGTTAAATGTAAAGCTGCAAACCAAATCAAATTATCTTTTCTTATCACTGCAAAAGCAGCTAATAATTGTTGTAAAGATTTGTCTTTACTTTCTTCATGCATTGCCACACGATCCCATCGCTCAAAAGTTTTTGTATCTCCCGGTGCTAAAATAATTTTTGCCCGGGTAACCCAATCGGTTTTTTCGCCGTGTATTAAATGGCCAACTACATCGTAAGCCGAAAATGTTTCAGGGCCTTCGTTACACATTATCCAATCATCGCTTAAGCCGCTGAGTAAAGTATTAAGTACTGCTGGTGTTCTTTCTAAAATCTCTGTGGCTTGTGGTATAGTATATAACATAAGCTGTCTTTCTTAATAAATAATATTACATTTTTTTCTTTGCTGCAGATTTTTTACGACCCGATTTTTTAGCAATAGCATTATACGCTAACGCCAGCTTTAACCAGTACTCCAGCTTTTTTTTGGTGCTCAATGCATCAATAGTTACAAATACATAACCCTTCATTATTTTTCCGGTAAAATCCATTGGCATGCAACCATCCTGCTCAATCACTTCATCATATTTTAAAGGATCAAGTCTTACCATCAATCTTTCCTTTTCTACCCCAACACACATTTTATCATTTACCATAAAACAAAGGTCGCCAAACATTTTTTTCTCTTCGGTTATAGTATGGGTTGCTGCAATTATTGCTCTAACCCGGTCTGCTAAAATTTGGTTGTAAGCCATAAAAATTTTTTTTTACTGCGGCACACTGTGTAATGCAATACGGTTGCCCTCGGTATCAATAAACACAGCCATGTTGCCATACTCGGGGCTGATCTCTGTTTTGGGTACCATTATTTTTCCGCCGGCACCAATTACTTTGTCTAAAATATTTTGCAGATCGGGGTTTCCATTTAAATAGATCAACGGCCCGTCAGTTAATGAGGGTTTATGAAAACCGCCACTGTCAACCAATGCTCCGCCAATACCATTTTGCATATCATCCAGCGGAAACATGCGCATTTTTATATTGGGCAAGTCCATTGATACCATACTGATACCAAAAACGGTTTCGTAAAATTGCTGTGCCCTGTTAATGTCGGTGGTTGGTATTTCAAACCAACTGATAGCATGATTCATTGTGTGATTTTTTTTGTTGCCCATCTGTTACTTTATAAAAAGATGAAGCGGTTGTGATAAAATTATTCGGGCATGTTTTGATTTTGCCATTGTTGCAATATATTAATTAAACTATCACTTAAAGCAGGTTTTTTATTTTTGTAAGGCATAAATTTTGCATCACTCTGCGGTAGTTTAACCCTCACTAAAATTTCGGCAAATTTATTTTTTGCCGTTTCATAAGTATTTAAAGGTTCTTTTCTTCCCTCTGCCGGAAAATGGCAGGGCGTACAACTGTTTTTTAAAATAGGTGCAATATCATGGTTGTAGGTTACCTTATGTTTGTTACCACCTAATTTACCAGTGCCGCTACAATTTTGTAATACAGTTACTGTGCCCATTGTAATAATAATGATAATTATTTTTTTCATGTTGCTGTTTTACGATGCGGTTTATTGCGGCACATATAATTTATTATTGCAGGCAGATAGTGTTACTTTATTTTTCCATTCACTAATACCGTATTGCATATTAGTTACATTGGTAAATCCGTGCTGCATTAATATGTAAGCAGCACGGGGGCTTCTGTGGCTGTGGCTGCAATACACTATTATATTTTTTGTTTTATATTTTTCTAAAGCTGCTACATTACTTTCCAATTGCTGCACCGGAAAATTTACAGCGCCTGCAAAACGGCCAAATTTTTCGGGAGCAGTACCATTAAATTCAGCTGCTGTACGTACATCGATAATTACTACATTTTCGTTACCTTTTTCTTTTATAAAACTGCAAAGTTGCTCGGGATCAATATTATTTATACTGATAGAATTTTTTTCCACCAGTTCCATAATACAGCTTGTGCATTTGCCGGGCTTGCTATACTGCAATGTATCGCAACTGTAACCACAGGGTATGCAGCCATACTGTATATTGGTTTGTACCGCCGGTTGCGCATTGCCAACACCCATTTTGCAATTGGTAAATAATAACACAGCCACCACAAGCGTAATTAAAATAAATAAGTCTTTCATTTTTATTGATTGATATCTTTTCCTTCTTTTAATTTTAAGATATTGCCTTCCAGTTGTTTTTTAGCGGCGTCGTTGGTAGCCTGCACCTTTGCTTTTTCTGCATGCAGCAATGCTTTTTTAAAATCAGCTTTTGCAGAAAACGCCTGCATTAAACCAAGGTTTACCGCATAGATATCACCATATCTTTTTTTGGAAGTTGCTAAAACCTGCAGGGCTTTATCCACCCTTTTTTGGGTGAGCAGCACCCTTGCATAGGCTGAGTGTTGGTTAGCGGTTGCAATAAGCAAAGCCTCGTTCATGGTAGAATCTGCTGCTGAAATCTGGTTTAATTTTTCGTAAGCGGCTGCAAGGTTTCGTAATGTTACATATGTTTTTTGCCCGCCCACACCATCAACGGCTCTTCTGCTCCATACCAGCGCTTCATCAAGGTTAATATTTTTATTAAAGCAAAATTGGGTGGCCTGTAAAATAAGTGCGGGAGTAAAACCTTTATTGCTGGTAAGTTGTTCTCTTATTCTTGCCAATACAATATTATCTGCATCCACCTCTACTTTAAAAGGAACCGATAATTTTTCCCATTGCATTGCTATCACACAATACTTTTCTTTATGCTCAATAAATTCATACTTTAAATCACTAGCATTGCGTTCAGATAAAAATTAGTTCTTTGAAAATATTGTCAGTATTGAGTTACAGAGGATTTTAAGCCTAAGACGATTTGAATTTTTGAAAATCTTGAATTTTGTAATTCATTGAAAATCAAATATTATGAATCATGGCAAATATATTTTTTCTCAAATAATGGATTTAGTTTCCTCCACATCCTTTCAAACTATTGTAAACAGGCACTTTGGCGATTATAAGGTTAGAGAATTTAGTTGTTGGAAACAATTTTTGTGTATGGCATTTGGCCAACTTACCCATAGAGAAAGCATTAGCGATACCATGCTGTGTTTAAAAGCTAACGCCAATAAACTGTATCATTTAGGTATTGGCCAAGTAGTAGCTGTTAGTTCTATTAGCAGAGCAAATGAAAGCCGGTCATTTAAAATTTACGAAGACCTGGCTATGCTGCTGATCAAAGAAGCAAAACAACTTTATATCAATGACAATGATTTGGAAGTAACATTAAAAGGCAATGTATTTGCCATAGATGCTACAACAATTGATCTTTGCTTATCCTCATTTTATTGGGCTGCTTTTAGAAGTACAAAAGCTGGAATAAAATTGCATACACAAATAGATTTAAAAACTTCCATTCCTGAATTTATTTTGTTTACCAATGCTTCTGTACATGATGTAAATGTGCTTGACGTAATCAATTTTGAAGCCAATAGTTTTTACATTATAGATAGAGGATACGTAGACTACAGGCGACTTTACAAGATTCATTTGTGCCATGCTTTTTTTGTTACAAGGGCAAAAGAGAATATGAATTACAGACGCTTATATTCTAAGCCAATTGATAAAACAAAAGGACTGATTTTTGATCAAACAATTTTGTTGAACAATTATTATGCAGCAAAAGATTATCCACAAAAAATGCGGATAATAAAGTATAAAGATGAAACAGGAAAGATATTAATTTTTCTTACTAATAATTTTCATCTTACAGCATCGGACATTGCACAATTGTATAAACATCGTTGGAAAATAGAACTGTTTTTTAAATGGATAAAGCAGCATCTAAAAATAAAATCCTTTTGGGGGCAAAGCGAAAACGCAGTAAAAACTCAAGTATGGATTGCAGTAACAGTTTATGTTCTTGTAGCCATTGCAAAAAAGAAATTTATGCTTACACAAAGCCTTTACGAAATTCTACAAATCTTCAGCATCTCTATTTTTGAAAAAATGCCCATAAATCAATTGTTTCAACCTACTCAAATACAATATTTCAAAGAACAAAATTCTAATCAACTGGTTTTGTTTAATTTATAACGCAACGCTAGTG
>JAYURK010000158.1:0-10484 GCA_043756235.1 Ferruginibacter sp.
TCATCCAGATCCGTCTTCATTTTCTCCAGTTCTTCCTCCCCGCCTTCGTTGCTTAAATGGGTATTGCCGGGTACATCGGCATCAGCATTAATATTCATGCCCTCGTTCTCGTTTGTTATAACTTCTTTGTCTTTCATACTAATTTTAAAAATTGGTTGCAAAGGTACAACAGTCAAACATTTTGCCAAGCCTTGTTTTGCAGCCAAATTGACAATTAAACCGCCCTTGAGTAGACAATTTGAATGGCCTGACACCTAAATGGGTAACTTTGCGCCATGAAGAGTATTGTTTTAAACAAAAATATAAGCCGCAGGGTAGAGTTGGGGCATCCATGGATTTTTGCCAACGAAGTTAATACCGGTAAAGAAAAAGATACCAACGCAAAACCCGGCGAAATTGTAGATGTGTACAGCTTTGATAAAAAATTTATTGGGCGTGGATATTATAATCCGCAATCGCAAATATCGGTACGGCTGCTAACCAGGGATAAAAACGAAACTATTGACGATAACTTTTTTTATAACCGAATTTTACAGGCATGGCAATACCGCCAAAAAATTGGCTACAGCGAAAACTGCAGGTTAATTTTTGGTGAAGCAGATGATATGCCGCAATTAATTATTGATAAATTCAACGATTATTTTGTGATACAAACTTTAGCCCTTGGTATTGACGTATGGAAACCTGCAATTGTAAAAGCGCTGGAAAAAATATTTACGCCCAAAGGTATTTACGAACGTAATGATGTGCCTGTACGTGAGCTGGAAGGAATGCAACAGCACAAAGGGGTTCTTTCTGCCGAATTTGATACCAATATTATTATAAATGAAAACGGAATAAAATTTAATATTGATATTGCCAATGGTCAAAAAACAGGTTACTTTTTAGATCAGCAGGATAACCGCCGGGCCATACAGCATATTGTAAAAGATGCCGATGTACTCGGCGCTTTTTGTTACACCGGTTCTTTCGAAATCAGCGCCGCACATTACGGCGCCAAATCTGTTTTGGGTTTAGATATTTCTGAAAACGCCATTGACATGTGCAATAAAAATGCTGCACTAAACGGGCTTGAAAAAATTTGCCGCTTTGAATGTGTAAATGCATTTGACGTATTAAAAAACTGGACCAAAGAAGATAAGCGCTGGGATGTAGTAATGCTTGATCCGCCATCGTTTACCAAAAGCCGCAGCACCATTGATAAAGCTGTTGCCGGGTATAAGGAAATTAATTTGCGTGGCATGAAATTGGTAAAGCCCGGCGGTTTTCTTGTAACTTCCAGCTGCACCAATTTAGTACAACCCGAATTATTTTTAGACATTATACAAATGGCCGCCAAAGATGCCAAAAGAAAAATACGCCAGGTAGTTTTTAATGCGCAAAGCGCCGACCACCCCATAATTAGAGGGCAGGAAAATACGCATTATTTAAAATTTTTGATGGTGCAGGTGTTGTAATTAAAAGAAAATTTTATTTTTATTCTATGAAAATATTTACCCTGAATTTTATTTTATTGCTGTTTAGTTTTTTGCTGCAGGCACAAACTGAAAGCGATAAAAATGGCGATGCCGAAGAGGTTAAGCTAATAAAAATGCCAAAATTTCCTATTGCAGATTTTCCAAAAAAATCGGTAGCCATTTCTGGTATTCAAATACTTCAATTGGTGCCTGACAGTGTGCGGCTGGGGTATGTAAAAAAAGGGATTGATAACCACGTGGTACAAATAATACCTGCAAAGCCGCTGGGCGCAATGCTTAACGAACAAATAGAGCGGATGTATAAAAATGATTACAGCCATGATGGAGTGGCATTACTTTTTATATTAAAAGAATTACGTGTGGGCGAACGCTCTTCATTTATGGAGATGGCTTACACAAAATTTAATGCTATAGCTTATGTGGCAACAGGCAACAAGCAATTCAGGCAGGTTACTATAATTGATACCGTTTTTGTAAGAGAAAGTGGTGGCGATGTTACTGCGTGGCATGGAGAAGATATACAGGACGCATTTAAATTACTGCTGAAACAAACATTGATTAATTTAAAAGATGCAAAGGCAATAATAGCCACACCACAATCGCAGGAAGAAATAGTTGCACAGCATACACAACAACCAGCAATGCCAATACTTGATGCTGCATTTTATAATGAAGGTGCGTATGCAAATTTTCAGGAGTTTCTGCAAAATAAACCCTCCATTACAATGTATACTCCTGTAAAAGTGGATAAAAGAAAGGTTATATTGGTACAGGTAAAAGATAACAACCAGCCGGATACTTTAAAGGTTTGGGGTGTATGCAAAAACGGGGAACTGTATAAATATGAAGAAGGGTTTCTTATTCCACTGGAAAAGCAGGGAGCAGGTTTTATCATTTCTAATTATGTAAAATTATCCAGCAGGCGCAATAATAACAGCCTCGGCATGATGTTTGGTTTATTGGGTGTGGTAGCAGATGAATTAATAAAGTCCAGTAACGAAAAAAAGCAAACAGAAAAATTGATGTTCGTAAAATCTATACCATACATTAAAAACGTAAATAAACAACCCGAAGCTTCATGTATTGACATGAAAACCGGTGAACTTTCGTTTTAATAGTTTATGTTGAATGTACACTGAAATATTTTTATTCAGCCTGCATAACTTTTTTCTATAAATGTTGTTATTTAATTTATACCAGCATTCCGGTACACTTTAATTTTATGTAATGAAACTGTTTGCATTTAAATACCACGAAATACTTTTGAATGAAACAATAATAAATGAAGAGCGTTTTGTACACCAGTATAAAAATTTGTTTGATGTTATCCTGGGCGCCAATTACATCAGCCACTGCCGTATTTATGAATGCGTGGATATTGCCAAAGGAGCTGTAAGCGCAAAACCCCTGCTTACTGCCCGCCTGTTAAAAAAAAATAGTTTACCTCCCTTTCAATTTTTGATTTGTAATAATTAATTTCTTGCAGGCTCTTTGTGCAGGAAAAACTTTTTGTTTGTTTAAAACAAAAAGTTTGTTGCATTGTTATACCCTCAGCAACTTAAATTCTCCTGATGATATCTGTATATAATTTTATTGGCTCCTGGCAATTATTTCCTGAAAAAGGGAATTACGAAATGGGTAATCGACCTAAATCTGGTATTTGTATAATCGCCGGCACAGCCGGTAACAAAGGCATCAGTATTAACACCAGTTGGGTAACATTGGAGAATGAGGCCTTTGCTTCAAATTATCAATTACAGGTAGATGACGAAACAATTAATTATCCCGACACCGATTTTGCCAGCAGTGTAAAAATGGAATTGATAAGCACGATACAATTCAACATTTATTTTTATAAAAACGAATCAATAATTTTAAAAGTTAAGCATGAGTTATTACCGAATGGTTATTTAAAAATAACACAGGATGGATTAACCTCAAATGGACAATCATACATAAACACCGAAGTGTACCATAAACAAATGAGTGTGCTGCCATATGCATCGGCTGCATCTGGAGCCCTTATAAAACCAACAGAAGAAGGTGTAATAAAACACAAAGCATTAAGTGCGATGGAAGCGCAAACCCATATGCAGTTACAGCAAATACGGCGGCAGATAGAATTGCTGGCCCTGCAGGCACAGGAAATTCAAATGCGAAAAGAACTTTCCATGATAATTTACAACGCAAAACTTAGTTTTTCTCCGGTGGTAGGTTCGGTATATTACCTGTATCAAAAAAATGATGACACTCATTTTTTGTCAATGATTGGGCCGCAGCAATGGAGTAAGGGAAACGCTTACGAAAAATTTATTGCGCAGGTTAAATTACTGGCCGATCATACCTGGGTGGAAATGTAGGTGAGGGGGCATTTTGTATTACCCGATTTTTTTTTAGAAAACAGTTTACCAGGTCCTGTTAATGCAGTGCAGTTTGGTGTTAAACCAGTTAAGCCTGCGCTGCAGTGCTAATGCTCCGGCCTGTTATATAAATAGAGATGAAAAAAAAATTATTTTCCTTTTCTTTTAATACCGCATCCCACACTACGGGTTTCTTTTAAACTTATTTCTTTGCCGGCTGTCATTTCGTTAATAGCTTCTTTTATATGTTTGCGGTTTACTGCGGCTGCATCAGAAGGGTTATCGTCGATTGCGCCATGATACGCCAGTTTTAAATCGGCATTAAATAAAAAACATTCAGGGGTTCTGGTGGCGCCAAAGGCATCTGCCATTTCGTTATTTTTATCTACTGCGTAATGCCATTTGTATTGTTGTGCTTTTGCATATTGTTGCATGGCTTCGTAACTGTCTTCATTATTACGCAAACCCTCGTTGCTGTTTAAAATAATTAAGCCTATATTATTTTTTTGTGCATAAGCTGCAATTTCAATAGTGCGTTGCTGGTTTTTTATTACGTAAGGGCAGGTGTTACAACTAAACATTACCAGCACACCATTTTGTTTGGCCACTTCTTTAATAGAAATTGCAGCGCCTGAAATATCTTTTAGTTTAACTGATGCATTAGGCATTGCGCTGCCAATGGGTAAAATATCAATGGTAGTAAAAGACATGCTGATTATAAAAGCAACCAGTGCTAAAAATATTTTTTTCATGGTATTTATTTTCACTAAAGTTAAAAAATTATATAAAAAAACAAGAACCACTTATGTAATTTGTTTCACAGCAGTTTTGGCTTTTTCTTCGGCTTCCCGGTTAAGGGCAATAGAACGTAAAGTTTTTATACTCACATTTAATTCAAAACCAATTAATAATACCAGCGAGTTGATATATATAAGCGCCATCAGCATAATAAGGGTGCCTATTGATCCATACAAAGCATTGTATTTACCAAAGTTATTTACAAAGGCAGAAAAGCCCAAAGTGGCCAGTATACTTAATAAAGTTGCCAGTATAGTACCAGGAGAAACCAGTTTCCATTTTTTATGTACAGCCGGTGCGTATTTATAAATAAAAGCAATGGAATAAAACACCAGCCCGGCAATTACCACCCACCTGACATAATAAATAAACTCCCGCCAAAAATTACTTTTAACACCAATCCATTTCAGCACTACGCCCTGGGTAATTAACAAAATAAGGGTAGCAAGTACAAGGCCAAAAATAAGTACCGTAAGCCTAATGGCTACCCACCGTTTTTGCAACCCTTTTCTTTTTGCAAAGCCAATATAATTTTTATTGAACGAGCGCATTAAACCCATCATTGCATTGGAGGCAAAAAATAATGCTAAAATTAAACCGAAAGAGAGCAGGCCAATTTTATCTCCTTTTAAAAAAGAATCCACGAATTTTATAATGTTTTCATTATAACCTTTTGCAGGAACAATATCGATAATTAAAGTATGCAGCTGTGTTTTAATACTCGATTTAGAAATAAATGGTAAACTTGGTATAAGGGTAAATAAAAATAAAAATGAGGGAGGTATGGCCATTATAAAATTATAGGCAATGGCCGATGCCCTTTCGGTAATGCCTACAGATTTTAATTGTTTATAAAAAAACTTCAACGCATCGTAAAGCGGCACACCTTCAAACCCGGGTAAATACCAGTGCTTACTCTTGCGCAAAACAAAAGCAAGGGGCGTTCGGGTTATTACAATACGTTCCAGTTTAGTCATTGTGCTGTAAGATAATTTTTTTCTTTTACTGCCTGTAAACTTATTGAATGGCTTTTGCCCTTATTAAACTGTCTAATGCGGTTTGGTAAGCTTTAGCATAGACTAAGTGTTCGGGATAGGTGGCTGCAAAATTAGAGTAGCCATTAAAATCGGGTTTAGCAACAAAAAATATGTAATTAGTTTGCGGTGCATTTAAAACTGCATCAATTGTTTTAGGCGATGGGGTGCAAATAGGCCCCGGCGGTAAACCTGTTTGGCGGTAAGTGTTGTATGGCGATTCAAACTGCAGGTGCTTATGATAAATTCTTTTTAATCCAAAATCTTTCATTGCAAATTTTACGGTGGGGTCCGCTTCTAACTTCATTCCCTTTTCAATACGGTTCATATAGACGCTGGCAATTTTACCTTTATCATCAGCTTTATTGGTTTCTTCTTCTACAATACTGGCAATGGTATAAATTTGATGCGGTGTAAAATTTAACGCTGCCGCCTTTTGCTTACGGTCGGTATTCCAAAATTTTTCCTGGTCGCTGTATAATTTTTTAAAAATTTTTGCGGGAGCTGTGTTCCATGAAATGCTGTAGGTATTGGGAATAACGGCCGTCATTACGGTATTACTGTCAAGGTTAAATTTTTTTAAAGAGTCGGCATTGTTTAAAAAAAATATTACACTCAGCGAATCGGTTTCAAAGTTGGCAGCAACTTTTTGGGCCAGGTCTTCTTTGGTTCTTAATTTAGTGATTACCAGGTTTACCGGGCTTTGATTTCCCGAACGAAGCATGCGTATTAAACTTAACACACTCATCCCGTCATTAATTTGGTAGCGGCCGGCTTTTACCGCTTTAGGATAATTTAATTTTTTTGCTACCTGTGCAAACCAAAATTCGCTTTCAATAATTTTAGCGTCAGCCAAATTGTTTTTTACGATGGCATACGTATCGCCTGTTTTAATATAAAAATATTTTTTTTCGGGGGCATTTACTGAAGGCCCTAAAATTTTCCAGGCAACAATGCCTCCGGCAATAAATAAAAAAGCCAGTACAGTTAATATGATTTTCTTTTTCATTTTTTTATTTAGTATAACGTAACATAAAAAAGGCCGGAGCAAATTTTGTTACCCGGCAAAGTAAAATAAAAAACCCCGGTGTTACCATCGGGGCATTTAATATTTTATAAAATTTAGCAACTATTTGTTGGTATCCCGAGCTGGTGTTGTGCCTTGCATAGGTACAGTGTTCGCCGGAGCAGGAGCTGGTTTTACGGGTGCTACATCTCTCAATAATTTATCATCTTTTGATGAGCCACCTGCATCTTTTGATATAAAGGCCGGGGAAATAATGCAAAGCAAGCCAACAATGGCCGCAAATACCCAAGTACCTTTTTCCAGTACATCGGTAGTTTGTTTTACACCCATTAACTGGTTGCTAAAACCACCAAGACTAGCTGATAAACCGCCACCTTTTGGGTTTTGTATCAACACTATTAATCCCAGTACAACAGAGGCAATTATAATTAATATTCCAAATAAAACTAACATACACTTATCCTTTTAATTGATCAATTTTGGCTGCAAAGAAAGCATTTTTAGAGGGATTGAGCAAACTTAATTTTTTATATACTTCAATGGCTTTGGCAGTTTTGCCCTGGTGTACCAGTACCTCAGCCATGGCTTCGGTAAGTACTTCGCCTTCGGTATTGCTTTTGGCGGCAAGGGTTTGTATTACCATATCGGCCAGGCCGGCACTAGCCTGCGTATCGGTTACATGAATTTTTTTCATGGTCTTAAGCCATTCGGTAAAACTTTTTAGCTGCTTGCCCAGTTTATCTGCAGTTTGCACCTCGTCAGTTAATTTTATGCCCTGCGATGCAAAATAATCTACCAAATGCATGGGCTCAAAAGTTAAAGCCTTATCGTCAATTGGAGTATCATCCGGTAAAGTAATATTTATTTTTATCGGGGCAATTTCTTCTTCCATCATCACTTCGTCATCATCATTATCTGCATTTTGTGCAAGCATTAAAGCTTCCTCGCCGGTGGGTGCAGGTTTTTCGGGTAGTACTACAGTATCATCATCGTTATCATTATTTTCTGCCAGCGCAGCTGTTGGCGCAGTTATGCTTGCTCTTACGATTTCATTTTCTGTTATTGCAGGTAAAATTTCTTCAGCCGAATTGAGTAAAATTGAAATGTCTTCATCCAATTCCTCAGCACCGGCAGGTATATTATTTTCTGCAAGGGGCGAAGCAGTACCCACATGCTGTAACTGAAATTGCAACCAATAAGGATTATTAAAAAGTACTGCTGTTTTTGCTGCCTGCTTTTTATAGCCACCGTTGGTAACGGCCATCGATTGCAACAAAAAAAAATGGGCTGGTGTAAAATAGGGATGTGCCTGGGTAAGTTCTTCCAGAAAAACGCTATCAGGTTTGCCGGAAGTATTTTGTTTTAAAAGAACATTATATAAAGAGGCTTGCTGCATTTTTCAAAGCTATACCACAAAGCACAAATGGCAAATATTTTTTTACCAGTTGGCAAATATTTTATTAAAAATTTCATCCACTACATTACTTACAATAATAGTATTGTTTGCTGCTTCGGCCTGGCTAAGACTTTGAGATGCCGGGTAATCTTTGTTGTAGATGATGTCGGTTTCAAAATTTTTCTTTTCATCAATATTATTTTTAAATATTAAATGAAAAGCTACATTCAGGCGGTTTTGTGCCGCATTGTTACCGGTAATACCTGTGGTGCTGGTGTAATACTGGCTGATGTAGCCGCTAATATCGTAATGAGCATCATCGTTATTGGTTTGCCGCAAGCGGGTGGTATTAATAATTTTTTGTTTTAATTTTTCGGTTAATTGAGGGCTTAACTGAGGATTTACATATTGCGCTTTATTGGTAAGATAATTTACCCTGAACGTTTTTACATCAAGCGGAATAGGGGCAGCATCTTTAAAACCATATTTGCAGGTGGAGTAAGAGAAAGTGAAAAGTATAAAACCGCAGAAAAACAATAATCTTAATCTATTATTTAATAAATTAAAAGTGTTGGTTTTTATTTTTATAAAAATGGGCTGCATTATCATTGAATGTAAATTAATTAGAAATACTTAGTTTTTTTGTTAAAGATAAACTCAGGTGATTTATTCCTCTATATCGTATTCCTTTAATTTTCTGTACAGCGTTCTTTCACTAATCCCTAAATCAAGCGAAGCATCTTTACGTTTACCCTTATGTTTTTTCAAAGCTTTAATGATCAATTCTTTTTCTTTGTCCATTATGCTTAATGATTCTTCCACATCTTCGTGCTGGTGAATATCGTTATTATTACCCTGGTGTAAAATTACGGGTTGCGAAGAGGTGCCGGGTAATGCATTTATATTGTTAGTACTGTATTCTTTTAATTCATCTGCAAAAACCGGCGCATGGTTGTGTGCAATATTGGGGTTTTGTAACAAATCGTAAAACATCTTTTTTAATTCGTTTACATCTTTTTTCATATCGAAAAAGAGCTTGTATAAAATCTCCCTTTCGTTGGCAAATTCTGTTTGGCTTACTACACCTGCGCCACCCGATAATACCGGCAACCTGGAATAATTATGTTCGGGTAAAAAACTTTTTAATTGTACTGCGTTAATATTTTTATTCTGGCTAAGCACCGAAATTTGTTCTGCAATATTTTTTAATTCCCTCACATTGCCAGGCCAGCCGTAATTGATCAACACATTTTTTGCCTCTTCATCTAATTGTACCGGTGGTGCTTTGTATTTATCAGCAAAGTCGGCCACAAATTTTCTGAACAATAAAGGAATATCATCTTTTCTGTCCCGTAAAGACGGCACTCTTATCGGCACTGTGTTTAAACGGTAATATAAATCTTCCCTGAATTTTCCGGTGTGTGTAGATTCTATCAATTCTTTGTTAGTGGCTGCAATAACACGTACATCGGTTTTTTGTACTTTGCTCGATCCTACACGGATGTACTCACCGGCTTCCAGTACACGAAGTAAACGGGCCTGTGTGCCCAGTGGCATTTCACCAATTTCATCTAAAAAAATAGTGCCGCCATTTACAGTTTCAAAATAGCCTTTGCGGCTGTCTACAGCGCCGGTAAAGCTGCCTTTTTCGTGGCCAAATAATTCACTGTCGATAGTGCCTTCGGGAATGGCGCCACAGTTAACGGCAATAAACGGATTGTGTTTTCTTGCAGATAAGGCATGAATGATTTGTGAAAAAACTTCTTTACCCACACCACTTTCTCCGTTTATTAAAACCGACAAATCGGTATTGGCCACCTGCGTGGCAATATTTAGCGCATGGTTTAATGCCGGTGCATTACCAATTATAGCGAAACGATTTTTTATGCTTTGTAAATCCATACCCCCTCCGCCTCCGCCAGCTGGCGGAGGAACTTGGTTTAAAATTATTTAATATTATTTTCTATTATTTCTAAAGTGGCTTTAAGATGATACAAAATGTCTTCGTTTGTACATCTTAAAACTTTTATTCCTAAATTTTCTAAATCCGTTTGCCTAATCTGATCATTATTTTTTACATCCGCCAAATTATGAATGCTGCCATCAAGTTCAATTATTAATTTCTTAGAATGGCAATAAAAATCTGCAATGTAAATTGATATTGGGTGTTGTCTTCTAAACTTTAATCGTGGAAAGTGTTCTTTTAACTTTCCCCATAAAATCATTTCAGTGGCTGTTACATTATTTCTTAATTTTTTTGCTAATTCAAATATTATTGGGCTTGCTCCATAAAACATTGAATTTTTTCGTTCCGGATTTTCAAAAGCCCCATTCATTTTCTATATTCAAATATTTAAAAGAGCTATAAATTTTGTACTGCAAAGTTCCCCC
>JAYURK010000159.1:0-10428 GCA_043756235.1 Ferruginibacter sp.
GATGTGTGTCCCGCATTCGGCGGGACTACATCCCGAAATATTTATTAGCCTCCCAGATGTGTGTCCCGCATTCGGCGGGACTACATCCCGAAATGTATTTCTTTTACCGGACGGCAAAAGTAAATGAAAATTTCAACTTTAAAAAGTACAAGTTATCTTATCTTAGCGCAACTTTTTACTACATGAAGGTTTTAATAAAACAAGCTCAAATATTTTCCTCCAATTCTCCTTTTAACGGGCAAACTAAAGATATATTAATAAACAACGGCATCATCACCACTATCGGCGATGCCATTAGCGAAAAGGCCGACCAGCAAATTGAACAACCTGATTTATGTGTAAGCATTGGCTGGATGGATATTTTTTCAAACTTTGGCGACCCGGGATTTGAGTACAAAGAAACTTTGGAAACTGGCGCTAAAGCCGCTGCTGCCGGTGGATTTACCGATGTAATGATAATACCCAATACCAATCCTGTGGTGCACAGCAAATCGCAGGTAGAATATATCATTCAAAAATCAAGATCGCTTGCAGTAACCATTCGCCCTATTGGTGCTGTTACAAAAAATGCAGAAGGAAAAGAGCTTGCCGAAATGTACGATATGCATCAATCCGGCGCTGTTGCTTTTGGAGATGGGCTAAATTCCATACAATCAAGCGGCGTGGTTTTAAAAGCCCTTCAATATGTAAAAAGTTTTGATGGCATCATAATACAAATACCCGATGATAAAAGTATTGGCGCAAATGGCTTGATGAATGAAGGCATTATTTCTACCCAACTTGGATTGCCGGGCAAACCCGCCATTGCCGAAGAATTACTGGTGGCAAGAGATATTAAACTGGCCAGGTATGCCGGTAGTAAATTACATTTCACCGGTGTATCTTCTGCAAAAAGTTTAGAATACATTAAAAGAGCAAAAGAAAGCGGTATAGCAATAACTTGTTCGGTTACACCTTACCATTTATTTTTTACTGATGATGACTTGCAGGAGTATGATACTAATTTAAAAGTGAACCCACCCGTAAGAACAGAAAGTAACCGGCAGGCTTTATTGAGGGGCGTTGCTGATGGCACGGTAGATGGTATTGCATCGCATCATTTTCCACAAAACTGGGATTGTAAAACCTGTGAGTTTGAATATGCAAAAGAAGGAATGATTGGACTGGAAAGTTTGTTTGGAGTGTTAGGTACAATGGTGAATGATGAATGGTCAATTGCTGCATTAGTGGAGATGCTGACTATTAATCCAAGAAAAATATTTGGATTAGATGTACCGGAAATAAAAGAAGGCGCTGCGGCATGCCTTACTTTGTTTAATGCCGGCGTAGCATATTTGTTTGATGAAAAGATGATACAATCAAAATCTAAAAACTCGCCTTTTATTGGTAAAAAATTAAAAGGAAAAGTTGTTGGTATAATTAATAAAGGAAAAGTTGAATTGAATTTACTATGAAAAATATTTCGGCAAGAAATAAGGGATTAATAACGGGTATTTTAATGATCATCATTTCGATAGGCATTTACCTGGCCAAAAAAAATTTTGAGAACAACTTACAATATATTACCTACGCCGTTTATGTTGCCGGTATTTTATGGACGTTACTATCATTTAAAGCTGCAACAAATAATACCGCAACTTTTAAACAATATTTTGCCGAAGGATTTAAATGTTTTATTGTGATTGCATTATTGATGGTAGTGTTTACTGTAGTTTTTCTTTTGCTGCATCCCGAATTGAAAGACCAGATGGTAACATTGATGACCGCAGAACTAAAAAAGCAAAAAGATATTGCGCCGCTTGATATTGAAAATAAAATTGCTTTTGCTAAAAAAGCTTTTTTTCCCAGCCTTGTAATGGGCGCTGTATTTTCGTACCTGGCAATTGGGGCATTAGTTACTTTAATTGCGTCGGCTTTTATATCTTCACAAAGAAAAAGTTGATTTTTAAAAGATGATTTGCATTTGATGTGTTGAATAAAGAACAAATGTTGAAGAGTGCGACGCCAATGAAGATGAGTCGAGAAATATTGCTGGGTTCAAAAAAAACTTTATAACAAAATAAATACTCCGCCAGCTTGCGGAATAGGGCTTATGGATTTATCAATTGTAATACCGCTTTTTAACGAAGAAGAATCTTTACCGGAGCTTTGCGCCTGGATTGAAAAAGTGATGCATGCCAATAATTACAGTTACGAAATTATTTTGGTGGATGATGGCAGCACAGATAAATCGTGGAGTGTTGTGGAGCAACTCCGCAACGGTAATACAAATATAAAAGGCATAAAATTTCAACGCAACTATGGTAAAAGTGCTGCACTTAACGAAGGCTTTAAAGCAGCGCAGGGCAATGTAATCATCACCATGGATGCCGATATGCAGGACAGTCCGGATGAAATACCCGAGTTGCGTAAAATGATTATTGAAGATGATTTTGATATTGTGAGCGGCTGGAAGAAAAAAAGATATGATAATACTTTAACTAAAAATATTCCATCCAAATTATTTAATGCCGCTGCAAGAAAAAGCTCGGGCATTAAACTGCACGATTTTAATTGCGGCCTTAAAGCCTACAAAAATAAAGTGGTAAAAAGTATTGAAGTGTATGGCGAAATGCACCGCTACATTCCGGTGCTGGCAAAGTGGGCTGGCTTTAAAAAAATTGGCGAAAAAGTTGTGGAGCACCGGGCCCGAAAATATGGCGTAACCAAATTTGGCTGGGAGCGTTTTGTAAATGGTTTTCTCGATCTTTTTTCTATAATGTTTGTTGGTAAGTTTGGTAAAAGGCCCATGCATTTTTTTGGCTTGTGGGGCACCATGGCATTTTTATTTGGCTTAACAGTTTTTGTGTACCTCACCATTTCAAAATTTTTTTTAGACAAAACCGGCATGACGCAGAGGCCGCTTTTTTTCTTTGCCATACTGGCCATGATCATTGGTTCGCAATTATTTTTAGCCGGATTTATTGGCGAATTAATTGCAAGAAATTCTTCTGAAAGAAATGTTTATTTGATAGAAGAAAAAACGGGGCTATGAAGATCATCATCATTGGTCCGGCGCATCCGTTACGTGGTGGCGGCATGTCAACTTTTAATGAGCGGCTGGCCCGGCAATTTATGCAGGAAGGCCATGAGACCATCATCTATACTTTTTCATTGCAATATCCATCTTTTATTTTTCCCGGCACTTCACAATACTCTACCGAGCCTGCGCCAACAGATTTAAATATTAAAGTTTGTATCAACTCAGTCAATCCGTTTAACTGGATTAAAGTGGGTAATCAAATTAAAAAAGAAAATGCCGATATAATTGTTGTACGGTATTGGTTGCCCTTGATGGGCCCGTGCCTGGGAACCATTTTACGCATTGCAAAAAATAATAACCATAGTAAAATTGTTTGCATTGCAGATAATATTGCACCACACGAAAAACGTGTTGGCGATAAACCTTTTACAAAATATTTTATAAAGCCTGTTGATGCATTTATTACCATGAGCGAAAAAGTAATGGACGATCTCCGCCAGTTTGATAAAACTAAACCAGCAAGATTAGTAAACCATCCGCTGTATGATAATTTTGGAGAAAAGGTATCAAAGGATATCGCAAGAAAAAGTCTGGGTATTCAGGAAGATCAATTCATCATTCTATTCTTTGGCTTTATTAGAAATTATAAAGGGCTGGATATTCTTTTTGATGCCATTAAAATTTTAAAGGACAAAAATTATTCAAATTTTAATTTTAAAGTTTTAGTGGCGGGTGAATTTTACGAAAACAGGAAAAAATATGATGACCAAATTATAAGGTTAGGCATTAAAGACTATTTAATTTTAAATACCGGCTTTATTGCAAACAATGATGTAAAATATTATTTCTGTGCTGCAGATGTGGTGATACAGCCCTACAGAAATGCTACTCAAAGTGGCGTAACGCCACTGGCTTTTCATTTCGAAATTCCTATGATTGTAACAAATGTAGGCGCTTTGCCCGCAATGCTGGCCAACCAAACTGCAGGCCTTGTTGCTGAGCCAAACGCAAATGCTATTGCAGAAAAAATAAAAGATTACTATTCACTTACCATGAACCATTTTCTTCAGCCACTTAAAAATGAAAAACAAAAATACAGCTGGTTTAAAATGGTTTCCACCATCTTAACGCTTTCAAAAGAAAATTAATTTTCTCATAATATTAATTATACAACCGATGATATTCAGAAGCAAAGCACCACTTCGTATTGGCCTTGCCGGTGGTGGCACCGACGTAAGCCCTTACAGCGATTTGTTTGGAGGTGCAATATTAAATGCTACTATTTCTTTATCGGCGTATGCCACGCTTGAAATTTTAGAAGAAAGTAAAATTATTTTACAGGCCATCGACCGCAACGAAGCACAAAGCCTGGAGTTTGAAAATGAACTGGCGCTTGATGGAAAATTAAATTTATTAAAAGGAGTTTATAACCGCATTCAAAAAGATTATGGATTGCCCGCCGGCGGATTTCGACTAACTACTTTTGTAGATGCGCCTGCTGGCTCGGGCCTGGGCACTTCATCAACATTAGTGGTGGCAATAGTTGGCGCCTTTAAAGAAATGCTTAAACTTTCATTAACCGAATACGAAACCGCACAGTACGCCTGCAGTATTGAAAGAAATGATTTAGGCTTAGCCGGTGGCAGGCAGGATCAATATGCCGCAACATTTGGCGGCGTAAACTTTATGGAATTTTATGCAGCAGATAAAGTAATTGTAAACCCTTTACGCATTAAGCCGCAGCACCTGCACGAGCTGGAAAATAATTTAGTATTGTATTACACACAAACAACAAGGGATAGTGCCTCCATAATAACGGAACAGGTTAACAACGTAAATGAAAAAAATAAAAAAAGTATTGAAGCCATGCACCAGTTAAAAGAGCAGGCCAACAGAATGAAGGAAGCCTTGTTGAAAGGACGCCTTGACGAAATGGGAGAAATTTTAGATTTTGGTTTTAAACAAAAAACTTTAATGGCCAATAACATCAGCAACGATGCAATGGAAACCATTTACGCAGCCGCAAAAAAAGCAGGTGCCACCGGTGGAAAAATAAGTGGTGCAGGCGGCGGCGGATTTATGATTTTTTATTGCCCCGGCAATTGCAGGCATAATGTTATTGAAGTTTTAAAAACTTTTGGAGGCGAAGTAAAAAAATATACGTTTGTGGATTATGGATTAACCACCTGGAGTGTGTAACAGTTTTTTCTGCAGGAAAAATTTTATGTAGAAGTTAAATATTCAATGCTCAATTTACAATGTTCAATTTTCAATGAAATACAAGAGCATTTAATTTGATACTGCGTTTATTAATGGAAGGAAAAGTTTTCATACAATTAATTCCCATTGAGTATTGTTAGTGCAGGTGTTAAATATTCAATGCTAAATATACAATGTTAAATACTCAATGAAATACAAAAGCATTTAATTTGGTACTGCGTTTTTTAAATGATGCTTTAAGTTCTTATGGTATGCATTTTTATTGAGTATTGAATGTTGAAAATTGAATATTGAATATTTCTTTGTGCCAACCCATTATATGGAGCTAAAAATTTTAAAGCAATGCATTCCTCTTTAGTAATGGCTGTTGAGCATTGAATATTGCATTTTTTTTTGGGACGAACTATAGAAATTCTGCTCATCATTGTTGCGTCGCACTCTTGTACGGCATACCTTTGCTGAACTTTAATCGCCTTTTATTCATCTTAGCGAAGATTAACTTATGAACAACAAAATAAAAAACATCATTGAGGCCTCTATAAAAGTAAAACAACAGCTGTTGCTTAATGATGATATTATTAATGCCGTTAACCAATGTGTTACTGTAATGGTTACCGCATTTAAAAACGGCAACAAAGTTTTATTTTGCGGTAATGGCGGCAGCGCTGCAGATGCCCAGCATTTAGCAGCAGAATTCAGCGGCAGGTTTTATAAAGACCGGGATGCCCTACCGGCAGAAGCATTGCATTGCAACACCTCTTACCTAACTGCAGTAGCCAACGATTACAGTTACGATGTAATTTACAGCCGGCTTGTAAAAGGAATTGGTAACAAAGGCGATGTACTTGTTGGGCTCTCTACTTCGGGTAACAGCAAAAATATTGTTGCAGCTTTTGAAGCGGCTAAAGAAAAAGGGATTATCACCATTGGCTTTACCGGCGAAAGCGGCGGCATTATGAAATCATTGTCAGATTATTTATTAAATGTGCCTTCGTTTGATACACCCCGTATCCAGGAAAGCCATATTATGCTGGGCCACATTATTTGCGAAATGGTAGAAGAACAATATTTTTCATGATAACAGAAGCAATTATATTGGCAGGAGGTTTTGGCACAAGGTTGCAAAGCGTTGTAGATGCAGTACCAAAAAGTTTGGCGCCAGTAAATGATATTCCTTTTATTGCATACTTAATAAACAGCCTGCAAAAAAAAGGGGTGCAACGTTTTATTTTTTCTTTAGGTTATAAACACCAAACCATTACTGCATATATAGATGAAAATTATCCATCACTGGAAAAAGTTTATGAAATTGAAACCGAACCACTGGGTACTGGCGGTGCCATTGCCGCCGCATGTAAAAAAGCTAAAGGCAATACCGTACTGGTTATAAATGGCGACACATTTTATGATATTAATTTAAAATCTTTCTCTCATTTTCATGCTAATAAAGCGGCTGATTGCAGCATTGCTTTAAAACCTATGATAAATATTGAAAGGTATGGAACCGTTGATATTAATAACCGCAACACCGTAATTGCTTTTAATGAAAAAAGATTTTGTCAAAACGGACTTATTAACGGCGGCATGTACCTGTTGAATGTAAGAAATTTTTTACAGGAACAGTTACCACGGGTTTTTTCTTTTGAAAAACAATATTTACAAAATTTATTTTCTGTAAGGCCTATGTTTGGAATCATCATGGATGATTATTTTATCGACATTGGCGTTCCGGAAGATTATGAAAGGGCGCAGCAGGAATTAGGAACGGGGAATTAGTTTTAACCAACGCCTATTTATTTATCGGTACTTATTAAATATTAAATGATAGATTTAAAAACAATAGATAATACCTGGACTTTATTTTTAGACCGTGATGGAGTAATTAACCACGAAAAACACCAGGACTATATTCACACCTGGGATGAGTTTAAATTTTATGATGGCGCTAAAGTGGCTATTCAAATCTTTACCCAAAAATTTAACCGCATTATTGTTATTACTAATCAAAGAGGTATTGGTAAAGGTGTTACTAAAAATGAAGATGTAGCCATCATTCATGCCAATATGAAAACTGATATTGAAGCAGTGGGTGGAAAAATTGATGCTGTATATTTTTGTCCGGATTTGGAAAGCCCTAACCGTAAACCAAACCCCGGCATGGGCTTACAGGCCGTAAAAGATTTTAAAGATATTGATTTAACTAAAACCATAATGGTGGGCAACACTTTAAGCGATATGCAGTTTGGCCGCAACCTGGGTATTAAAACAATTTTCCTTACTACCACAAGGCCCGATGTGGATACAACCGATGCAACTATCGATAATGTTTATCCATCTTTAATTGCCTTTGCCCTGGACTTGTAATTTTTTTCTGTGTTTCTGTGCCTCAGTGGCAAACCTCTAAGTTTTAGTTAAAATTAATTTACATACAATAATTTTACACTTCAAATGTTTAAGGATTAACTAATTTTACGCATGAAGCAACTGGTAACCTTACTGGCACTAATTACAATTTTTAATTTTTCGTTTGCACAACAGCTTACCAAAGCCGATGCAAAACTTATTAAAGTAAAAGAAGATTCTTTAAAAAAATTTTCCGTTAAGTTAATACAGGGCATAAACGCTAAAGACCGCTTTGATGCCGACAGCATGTTTACCCGTGTGCTGGTAAGGGCTTTAAAAATCCCCGGCTCCTTCTACTACCCTTTCGATTCGCTTTTAACCATTTCGAAATTATATGCGCCAGACAGTACCTTTAAAATATTTACCTGGCAAATGATGATCAACGATAATGTTATCCGCCAGCATGGTGCTATACAAATGCGTACCCATGATGGTTCGTTAAAACTTTATCCATTGATAGATAAAAGTGATGTTACTACAAATTTGGTTGACACTGTGGGCAATAACTTTGGCTGGATAGGCGCCGTATATTACAATATCATTCAAAAGAAAAGTGCCAATCAAAATTATTACACCCTTCTGGGTTACGATGAAAATAATATCCGCAGCAATAAAAAATTAATTGAAGTGTTGCATTTTAATAATGGTGGTCCCACTTTTGGTGGCCGCTATTTTAGTTTTGAAGAAGATTCGGTTTTTAAAACTTCCATTGGCCGTTATATTATGGAATATAAAAAAACCGATGGCCCCAAATTAAATTATGATGCCGAAATGGATATGATTGTGGTAGAGCATTTGATATCAGAAAGTAATGAACCTAATAAAAAATGGACCTATGTTGGTGATGGCGATTACGAAGGCTTTAAATGGAAAAATGGTAAATGGGTTCATGTAGAAAAAATATTTAACCAGGTAACACCGTTAGGCCAGGCGCCGGTACCCACTCCCATACGAGACCCCAACGGAAATTTGGATGAAACCAAATTAAAAGATGCCGAAGGGGAAGATGTAAAACCTGCAGAAGAAAAAATTAAACCAGCTGCAAAACCAAAAGCAGTTCCCAAAAAGAAAAAAGGAAAGGGTTAAGCTTGTTTATGGATTTACTGATGCGGCCGCATCTAAAAGTAAATCTGTTGTATGCTCAAAATTTCAATACCAACGCCCTGCCACCAAGATTGGCAAGCAATGAAACCCAATGAACAGGGCCGCCACTGCAATTCCTGCGCCAAAACTGTTATAGATTTTACCTCAATGAGTGATGATGAAGTGAAACATTTTTTTCTTAATAAGAAAGAAGAAAAAGTTTGCGGTAGGTTTAAGAATGTGCAACTCAGCAGAATTGTAATATCATTGCCAAATAATATTTTTTACTTACCAATGCCTGGTTGGAAAAAATTTTTAGTGGCAAGCTTGGTTGTATTTAGCACAACATTATTTTCTTGCGAAACCTCAATTAAAGGAGAACCAGACATTACTTCTTACGAAACAACAGGCATAATATTAATACCCGAAAATAAACATCGGACTAATGATGATACGATTGAAAAATCAATAATACCGCCACCTTCATCAGTAAGTATTGGTGCGCCAGCAATAATTGTTGATTCAGTCCCTACTCAAGGCGATATAGAAATTATGCAACCTCCAATAGAAGAAATTTCAACAGGACAAATTTTATTGCAGGATAATTCAATTACCAATAAGGTTGAGGTTAAAAAACTAACTACTGAATCAGGTGAAGCTAAATTGAATGAATCTGATTCTGCAAAACTTAAAAATCCACCAAAGGCGGATTCAATTAATTGTGATAAGCAAGTTTTTTATTAATAATGTGAGCAAAGCTCAATAAAGATATACTGTACAAGAGTGCGACGCCAATGAAGTTGAACAATCATTCTAATGTCCGCCTCAAAAAAATATTCAATATTCAATGCTCAACAATCAATACTCAATGGAAATGCATAGGATTAAAACTTTCAGTCCCATAATAAACGCAGTAACAAATTAAATGCGCTTGTATTTCATTGAAACTTGAACATTGAACATTGAGCGTTGAATATTTAACTTCTCCATAATCAATTCCCCCTTCAGGGGGTTAGGGGGCTAATCATTCAGCTTCAGCACCGCCAAAAACGCTTCCTGCGGTACTTCTACATTACCAATCTGCTTCATTCTTTTTTTGCCTTCTTTCTGTTTTTCTAAAAGCTTACGCTTACGGCTTATATCGCCTCCATAACATTTTGCAGTTACATCTTTACGCATGGCGCTAATGTTTTCACGTGCCACTACTTTGGCGCCAATGGCAGCCTGTATAGCAATCTGGAACTGCTGACGTGGCAACAACTCTTTTAATTTTTCGCACAATTTGCGGCCAAATTCATGTGCCCTGCCACGATGAATTAAGGCACTTAAAGCATCCACCCGCTCGTTGTTAAGTAAAATATCCATCTTAACAATATCACTCGGCCTGTATTCAATAGGGTGGTAGTCGAAAGAAGCGTAGCCCCTTGTGATGCTTTTTAATTTATCATAAAAGTCAAACACAATCTCTGTGAGTGGCATTTCAAAACTCAGTTCAACCCTTGTGGTGGTTAAATAACTTTGATGGGTAAGAATGCCACGTTTTGTAATACACAACGTCATAATATTACCGATGTATTCGGGCTTGGTAATAATCTGTGCTTTAATAAAAGGTTCATCAATATGGTCAATTCTTGTAGGGTCGGGCATTTCGGTCGGGTTGTTTACCCGGATGATTTCGCCCTTGTTGGTGGTAGCAATAA
>JAYURK010000160.1:0-10409 GCA_043756235.1 Ferruginibacter sp.
ATGGATTAATCAATTTTCTTGCAGACTATATCAGCAATAAATATGCTATAAACCCTTATCCACACTGC
This sequence comes from Ferruginibacter sp., assembly GCA_043756235.1. Lineage (GTDB taxonomy): Bacteria > Bacteroidota > Bacteroidia > Chitinophagales > Chitinophagaceae > Ferruginibacter. The sequence continues at coordinate 69 of JAYURK010000160.1, forward strand.
ATTTAATAACTTTTTAAGGGACGACTAATTAATTATTATTACAACACTGTCGCCCCTCCCTTCTGGTTTATAACTCCAATCATAAATATTTTTCCAGTCATAAGAATTGTTTTGTGATAAAATACCTTTTTCTGTAAATTTCAGGACTGCATTTACATCGTTCTCTTGACTTTTATTCTTAACTAAAAGAATACCACTAATGACAATTAAAATTAGCATAACAATGAATGCGACCGGATTTTGACGGAAGGTATATTTTTCTCCCACGTAAAAAAAAGCAATAATGCTCAACATAAGTATTAAAATTTCAAAAGGGGTATTTACTTTTTTTAATCCTATTTCTGTTTTAAGATTATTATCATTCAAAAATTGTGCAGTAGAATAGGAGGGTTTGTACATATCATCCAAAAGGTGATCGGGTAAATTAAGTTCTGTATTTTTAGTTAAACCTAGTTTTTCAATAACTGAAAAAAATACGCCGGGATACTTACTTTTCTTTAAATATTGAGTGATAATAACCTGGCGAAAAATAAATGATAAAATAAAAGGCATGCTGAATAAAAGTTCAAAAATTAAAATTTTACCATCGGGAGATTTGGCAACAAAGGCAAACACTATAATCAATAATCCTATCACCAAAGCCATATTAGAATACTCAATTAATTGAATAGTTCTTTTTAATCTCATAACGAAATAGTTTTTTCTTACTTCCTTCCCAAATATTTTTTCCTGATAATATCCTGCACGGCCACATTTTTTATTTTGCTTTCCAGCCAAGATATTACATCCAAATACATAAAGGCCCTGGTTTCGAACCGCCGGTTTTCAAACTGCTTTAGTTTGTGCAGCAATTTTTCAAATTCTGGTTTTAATTTTTGGGCCGGTATGGTTAAGGCCTTGCGTAAAAATTTAAAAATCTCTTCTTCCACCACACTAAGGTTTTGCATTTTGGCCATAAAACGGTACACCGATTTGGCAAGGTATTCCAGCAATTGCAAATTTCCCATTTCGTAATGGGCAATTAAATGCAGCAGGCGGGCATAACATTGCAGGTCGTTACGCAGGTCAATCTTTTGGTGAATGATCTTGTTGAGGTAATCGATGGCTTTATTAAAATTGCCGGCGCCAAAATACATACAGGCAATTTTATAATAGATTACTAAAATGCGGTGCCGGTCCAGGTACAATTCGTACTCGGTTAATTTTTCTTCAATACCAGGTATTAGTGTAAGGCCATCGGTAAAATTGCCGGTTAAAAAATATTTATTCAATAACGAAATGGTGTGGTAAATAAAACACTGTATAATATTGTTTTGATTTTGCAATACAATTTTACTGTCGCAAAATTTTTCAAACTGTTTTAAAGTTTCGGTAAGTTTTTTATAATTCCCTAAATTAAAATGCGATCCCATCAGGTTGTGCATGCCTTTAATATAATGGGCGCTTTCAATACCGGTCATGTACGGTTCTTCTTCAAAAAGATCTACCCATTTTTGTGTGTAGCGGTAATACTGTAAAAAATCCTGGCGAATAAAAGCCTTCCAGCAATAGCATTGGTACAGGTATAATTTTTCGTAAAACCCATTCAGTTGCTGCACCTCTTCCGGTAAGTTTTCATTTAAAAAATCTTTTATTGCATCTTCTTCTTCTTTATCATGTGCAAAGCCATTTTTAATATACCAGCCATATAATTGCAGGGCCAGGTTACTGAGTTTACTCACATTGCTTAAACTGTTATTTACATTATCTGCTTCTTTACTCAGCGCTTCGGCCCTGTTTTTAAGGCTTCGGGTAATGTATAAGCCTTCAATTTTTTTTTCAAAAAAAAGCGCCTGCTGTAAATAGGTAAGCTGGTTAAAATTTTTTGCCTGCTCTTTTAATTTATCCAAAACTTTAAGGCTTTGCAGGTACAGCCCTTTGTTATATAAAATACGGGCATAGTCCATTTGTTCATGCAGTTGAATATCGATATTACTTTCGTCGGTAATTAAACGCAGGCTGGATAAAATTTCTTTATAAAGATGCGCTTTTAAATTGCTGAGCTGTTGTTTTTTAATGCTGTTGTTTTTCTTCAATAAAACAGTTTCATCATAAAGCTCCATCTTATCCATTGCATCAAACAGCTGTACAATTTTTAATTCTTCGGAAGAGGTATTTCTTTTGATATACAATTTAAAATTGCGCTTTTCGCTCTTTCCCAGTGAACGAATCAATTGAAAAACGGTATCAGTATGGCGGTTGGGCATCGTAATTACTATGGGTTAAAACTCAATGCAGGCAAGCCTTTTAGATAAAAACCGGGCTTTTATCTAACGTATAAAGTACTTCATTTTAATTTCTTGCTGTGCGGTTGCAACAGTAAATTTATGTTGAAGTTATTAATAAAGATAAAAAACCAACTGCTTTAAAAAATCATTTTAGCTATGCCAGGCAACAAGATACATATTTTTGATACTACTTTACGTGATGGCGAGCAGGTGCCGGGCTGTAAATTAGTGAGTACCGAAAAAGTAGCACTTGCCTTAAAATTAGAAGAGTTGGGTGTAGATATTATTGAAGCCGGTTTCCCTATCAGCAGTCCCGGCGATTTTAATTCGGTTACAGAAATTTCTAAACTTATTACTAATGCCACTGTTTGTGCTTTAAGCCGTGCGGTACAAAAGGATATTGAAGCAGCAGGCGAAGCATTAAAATATGCAAAGCGCCCCCGTATACATACCGGCATTGGTACTTCCGACTGCCACATCAAAGCAAAATTTAATGCCACACAAGATGAAATTTTAGTAAGAGCTGTACAGGCAGTTAAATGGGCAAAAAAATATACTGACGATATAGAATTTTATGCCGAGGATGCAGGCAGAACCGGTAACGAATATTTGGCAAGAGTGATTGAAGCGGTAATTAAGGCTGGAGCAACGGTGGTAAATATTCCTGACACAACAGGTTATTGTTTGCCACACCAATACGGCGAAAAAATTGCATACTTAGTAAATAATGTTCCCAATATTGATAAAGCAATTATCAGTTGTCATTGCCATAACGATTTAGGTTTGGCAACAGCCAACAGCATTGCAGGTGTAATTGCCGGCGCAAGGCAAATTGAATGTACCATTAATGGTTTGGGCGAAAGAGCCGGCAACACTTCGTTGGAAGAAGTGGTAATGGTGATTAAACAACATAAAGAGTTGGGATTATTTACGGATATCAACGCAAAACAATTAAATCCTCTCAGCCGCCAGGTGAGTGAGATCATGCGTATGCCGGTGCAGCCAAACAAGGCAATTGTGGGTTCTAATGCATTTTCTCACTCATCCGGTATTCACCAGGATGGATTTTTAAAAGACACTACCACTTACGAAATTATTGCGCCCGAAGAAGTAGGAGCGGATAGTTCTAAAATTGTACTAACGGCACGCAGTGGCCGCAGCGCATTGGCGCATCGTTTTCAAAAATTAAATTTTCAGTTCGACAGAAATGATATTGATGTGTTGTACGAATATTTTTTACAGGTAGCCGATAGTAAGAAGGAGGTTGAAGACCACGATCTTGCTGCAATGGCTTTACAGCATCAAAATAAAATATTAGCTACGGCTTAAAGAGTCTCATGCGTTTTAGTTTAGTTTTAGTTTAGTGGTGGGGGATTGTCCCCCACTTTTTTAAAAAAAATGAAGAAAGAAAAAAGCAAGGACGAAGATGTTTTCTGTTAACCAGAAGTTTAAAAATTATCTAACTAATTTATGGATACTAAGGCGATCACTTTACAACAAAATCAAACTTTGGAAAATAGCAGGGGCCAAATTCCCCCTTTGGGGGGTGGTGGGGCTACATTATTTGATAAAATCTGGAATACACATATCGTGAAAAATATTGACGGTGGTCCTGCTGTTTTATATATTGATAAACATTTTATTCATGAAGTAACCAGTCCGCAGGCTTTTACTGGATTGAATAAAAGAGGCATAAAAGTTTTTCGTCCGCAACAAACAATTGCCACTGCCGATCATAATGTGCCCACTTTAAATCAGCACCTTCCTATAAAAGAAGAATTGAGCCGCTTGCAAGTGGAGGCCTTAATAAAAAATTGTGCTGAGCACTGCGTTGAATTATATGGACTGGGCCATCCCTTCCAGGGAATTGTGCATGTGATTGGTCCAGAATTGGGCATAACACAACCGGGTAACACTATTGTATGTGGTGACTCACACACAAGCACACACGGCGCATTTGGTGCTATTGCATTTGGCATTGGCACCAGCGAAGTAGAAATGGTTTTATCTACACAATGTTTGATGCAAACCAAGCCAAAATTAATGCGCATTAATATTGAAGGCGAATTAAAAAATGGAGTATTATCCAAAGATATTGTGCTATATGTCCTTTCCAAAATTACTGCAAGTGGTGCTACTGGTTATGCTGTAGAGTTTGCCGGTAGCGCTATCCGCAGTTTAAGTATGGAAGCAAGAATGACCATTTGCAATATGAGTATTGAAATGGGTGCAAGATGTGGTATCATAGCTCCGGACGAAACAACTTTCAATTATATTACGGGTAGAAAATTTGCGCCGGCAGCAGCGGAATGGGATAAAAAATTAGCTTACTGGCAAACTTTATATACTGATGCAGGTGCAACATTCGAAAAAGAAATTACATTATATGCTGCAGACATTTCGCCAATGATTACGTACGGTACCAACCCGGGTATGGGCATTGGTATAAATGAAAATATTCCAACGCTGGCAGCCGTAAATGAAAATGATAAATCTGGTTTAGAAAAATCTTTAGCCTATATGGGCTTACAGCAGGGCTTACCCATTAAAGGCCAAAAAATTGATTATGTTTTTATAGGCAGTTGCACCAATTCAAGAATTGAAGATTTACGTTTAGTAGCAAATTTTGTACAGGGAAAAAAGAAAGCGGATGATGTGGAAGTGTGGATTGTTCCGGGAAGTAAGCAGGTAGAAAAACAAGCTATAGAAGAAGGTATTGATAAAATTTTTGAAGCAGCAGGTTTTAAATTGCGCCAACCGGGTTGCTCGGCATGTTTGGGAATGAATGAAGACAAAATACCTGCAGGTAAATATTGCATCTCTACCTCTAACAGAAATTTTGAAGGCAGGCAGGGCGCAGGTGCCAGAACATTGTTGGCAAGTCCTTTATCTGCTGCAGCTGCAGCGGTTACGGGTTTTGTAAGTGATGTAAGAGAAATGTTACAAAACTAACATACCTCTGAAGTATAACTCTTGGAGGGTTTTTAGAGACTTAAAATATAAAGAGGTTTTTGTAACCCTCCAAGAGTTTGTGAAGAAGGTTAAAATATAAAGAGGTTTTTGAAACCCTTCAAGAGTTTGAGAAGAAGGTTTATAGAGCCTGAAAATATTAAGAAGTTTTTGTAACCCTCCATGCGTTTGCGAAGAGTGGGTTTAATAAAAAAAGAAAAATGAAACAAGGATTTAAAAATATCAGTAGCAGGTTTGTTCCTCTCAAAAACGAAAATGTAGATACGGATCAAATTATTCCTGCGAGGTTTTTAAAAGCCACTACTAAAGAAGGCTTTGGCAAAAACTTATTCAGAGACTGGCGTTACGAAAATGATAATGAAGCAACACCAAAAACAGATTTTGTATTAAATCAACCGCAATATAAAGGTGAAATCTTACTAGCAGGAAAAAATTTTGGTTGTGGTTCATCAAGAGAACATGCCGCATGGTCGATTGTGGATTATGGATTTAAAGTAGTGGTATCAAGTTTTTTTGCAGATATTTTTAAGAACAATGCATTAAACAATGGCTTGTTGCCAATCACTGTTTCGGAAGAGTTTTTACAAAAAATATTTGCTCAAGCGAGTGATGCAACAATATCAGTTGATTTGCAAGCACAAATTATAACCATCGACGCAACCGGTGAAAAAGAAAATTTCGAAATAAACAGTTATAAAAAAACTTGTTTAATTAATGGGTATGATGATATTGATTTCCTGTTGAATAGTATTGATGAAATAGAAGCTTATGAAAAAACCCCCATCCCCTGAAGGGGAGTTATTTGAAGTGAACAATTATAATGGGGGGTTGCTATTTGTAAAATTGAAAATGTATAAAATAAAAATTGAAAATAAAGAGATATAAAAATATTAAAATAAATGAACGGCGATAAAAAAATAGACAATTTGAATAACTCCCCTTCAGGGGATGGGGGCAGCGTTTTTAATATTGCAGTAATTGAAGGCGATGGTATTGGGCCCGAAGTTACCCGCCAATCTGTAAAAGTGTTAAATGCTATTGCCGAACAGTTTGGGCATGAGTTCTTTTATAAGTATTGTTTATTAGGTGCAGATGCTATTGACAAAACAGGAACGCCTTTACCAACAGAAACCATTGATATTTGTTTAGACAGTGATGCTATCTTGTTCGGCGCCATTGGTCATCCAAAATATGATAACGACCCAACAGCAAAGGTTAGGCCGGAACAGGGTTTGTTGGGATTACGGAAAGCATTGCAACTGTTCGCAAATATTCGTCCCATCAGTACTTATGCATCATTACATCATTTATCACCTTTAAAAACTAAAAATATTGAAGGTGTTGATTTTATTATTTTCAGAGAATTAACAGGTGGAATATATTTTGGTAAAAAAGAAACTAACGAAGCACAAACTTATGCGTTTGATGAATGTGCTTACAGCGCAGCAGAAATTGAAAGGGTAGCACATCTGGCTTTTCAATCAGCACAAACCAGAAGAAAAAAATTAACGCTGGTAGATAAAGCGAATGTATTAGAAACATCCAGGCTATGGAGAAAAGTGGTAAAAGAACTGGCGGTACAATATCCTGATGTTGCAGTAGATTTTTTATTTGTTGATAATGCTGCGATGCAAATTATTTTAAATCCCAAACAATTTGATGTAATACTTACCGAAAATATGTTTGGAGATATAATAAGCGATGAAGCAAGTGTGATTAGTGGATCATTAGGTTTACTGCCTTCTGCATCTGTAGGAAATAAAACTGCATTGTTTGAACCTATACATGGATCGTATCCGCAGGCAACAGGAAAAGATATTGCTAATCCTATTGGTTCAATATTATCGGCAGCCATGCTGCTTGATTATTTTGAATTGAAAGAAGAAGCGGCCTTAGTAAGAGAAGCGGTAGAGTGGACGTTGGCAAACCAGTTTGTAACAAAAGATATTGAACCGATCAACTTTTATTTCACCACTACCATTGGGGAACTGATCAGTGATTATATCGGTAATAAAATTCCTGGGAGATTGAATAAAGAAAATATTGAGTTGAGAAAATCAACGATAATATAGCCCCCATCCCCTAAAGGGGAGTTATACAAAGGGCATAAAGTTTTAACAATGAGTATAAGTAGCAAAACAATAAAAGAAATTATTAATAATTAGAATAGTTTGAATAACTCCCCTTTAGGGGATGGGGGAAAAGTTCTTTGGTTTTTATTTTTAGTTCAGGTATATTTGTGTAATAACATTCCTTTATGTTGAGCAACAAATTAAATAATGTCATTACCAAAATTGCAGTAAATATTATTGTGATTGTCATTATTATACCTGCACTGCATAGAGGAGGAACAAGCTTATAAAATAAAATTAAAAATATACAGCGGCTCACCTCCAAAAGGTGAGCCGCTTTTTTTTGACCTCACCTATCCTATACTGCAGGAGAGGGAAATGGAGGAGAACTTAGCGAAGATGAACGTAGGGTGAGTCACTCCTTAAGAGTGGCTCACCCGGCAATAAAAATAAAAGAGGCATTGCATTAAAGGCAACCAAAAAATAAAAATCTGTAATGATCAACAATGATATACAGTACAAGAGTGCGACGCCAATGAAGCAGAATAAAGAACAAATGATTGGTACAAAATATTTATTAACAAAACACAATTAATCCCCCTTTAGGGGATAGGGGTATGGAATTAAATAAATATTCAAAAACGTTAACACAAGACGAGACACAACCGGCTGCGCAAGCCATGTTGTACGGCATTGGCTTAACAGAAAACGATTTAAAAAAACCGCAGGTGGGTGTGTGCAGTATGGGTTACGACGGTAACACCTGCAACATGCATTTAAATGATCTGGCAAAAATTGCAAAACAAGGTGTGTGGGATAATGATTTAGTTGGATTAATTTTTAATACCATTGGCATCAGCGATGGCATCAGCAACGGCACTGACGGTATGCGTTACTCGCTGGTAAGCCGTGATTTAATTGCCGACAGTATTGAAGCAGTGTGTGGCGGATTTTACTATGATGGATTGATTGCATTACCGGGCTGCGATAAAAATATGCCCGGCGCAATTATGGCAATGGGCCGTTTAAACCGTCCTGCTATAATGGTGTACGGCGGAACGATTGCTGCAGGACATTATAAAGGCGAAGAGTTAAATATTATTTCTTCTTTTGAAGCATTGGGAAAAAAAATTGCAGGCACCATTACGCCGGAAGATTTTAAAGAAGTAGTGAAACACAGTTGCCCCGGTGCAGGTGCATGCGGTGGTATGTACACCGCCAATACAATGGCAAGTGCTATTGAAGCTTTGGGAATGAGTTTACCCTACTCATCCAGTAACCCTGCATTGAGTGATGAAAAAAAACAAGAATGTTTGGATGCCGGTAAAGCAATAAAAATCTTGTTAGAGAAAGATGTAAAGCCCAAAGATATTATGACAAAGAAAGCATTTGAAAATGCTATCACTCTCATTATGATTTTTGGTGGAAGTACTAATGCCGTGCTGCATTTAATAGCCATGGCAAAAAGTGTGGATGTAGATATATCGTTAAATGATTTTCAGATCATCAGTGATAAAACTCCTGTGCTGGCAGATTTTAAACCCAGCGGAAAATATTTAATGCAGGAGTTGCATGCACATGGTGGCGTACCCGCTGTAATGAAATATTTACTGGATAAAGGTTTGTTGCATGGCGATTGTTTAACCGTAACCGGAAAAACAGTTGCTGAAAATTTAAAAAATACTGCGCCAATAAGTTTTGAAACACAAAAAATAATTTATCCATTAGAGCAACCTTTAAAAGCAACAGGCCATTTACAAATTTTGTTTGGCAACCTTGCAGAAAAAGGAAGTGTTGCAAAAATTAGTGGTAAAGAAGGTGAACGTTTTGTTGGCCCTGCAAGAGTATTCGATGGTGAAAAAGATTTGGTGGCAGGTATTGCAAATGGGAGAGTGAAAAAAGGGGATGTGGTGGTGATAAAAAATGAAGGCCCCAAAGGTGCGCCAGGCATGCCCGAAATGTTGAAACCTACAAGTGCCATTACAGGCGCAGGTTTAGGTAAGGATGTAGCATTAATTACAGATGGTAGATTCAGCGGTGGCAGTCATGGATTTGTAGTTGGGCATATTACACCCGAAGCATTTAACGGCGGTTTAATTGCGTTGGTGCATGATGATGATGAAATTGAAATTGATGTGGCTACAAAAAAAATGACGTTGAAAGTAAGCGAAGCAATTATTGATGAACGCAGAAAAAAATGGCTTCAACCCACATTAAAAGTTACAAAAGGGGTGTTGTATAAATATGCGATGTGTGTAAAAGATGCAAGTGAGGGATGTGTTACTGATACCCCCTAATACAGCCCCTCCGCCGCTAAAGGGGAACTTTGGAGAATGAAAATTTAAAGCGTATAATAAACTCGAAGAGAATTAAAATATTTTTTATGGAAGCAACAATTAAAAAAGCACCACAAAAAAAAGCAACGGCGCTGAATAACTCCCCTTTAGGGGATGGGGGTAAGTTCCCCCTTCAGGGGGTGGAGGGGGTTTCCGGTTCCATCGCTGTGTTAGAAGCTTTCATTGCAGAAGGCGTAGAAATAATTTTTGGTTATCCCGGTGGTGCCATCATGCCTATATATGATGCACTGTACGATTATAAAGAAAAGTTAGAACATATTTTAGTGCGTCACGAACAGGGAGCCATACACGCTGCACAGGGTTATGCAAGAGTAAGTGGAAAAACGGGTGTGGTGTTTGCCACCAGCGGCCCCGGTGCAACAAATTTGGTTACAGGTTTGGCAGATGCCATGATTGACAGTACACCGGTTGTTTGCATAACTGGACAAGTATTTGCACATTTGTTAGGCACCGATGCATTCCAGGAAACTGATGTAATAAATATAACCACACCAGTTACAAAATGGAATTACCAGGTAACAGATGCTACAGAAATTCCTGCGGTATTGGCAAAAGCATTTTATATAGCTGGTAGCGGAAGACCAGGACCAGTATTAATTGACATTACTAAAAATGCACAGCTGCAAAAATTCGATTACGAAGGATATAAAAAATGTGATCATATCCGCAGCTATC
>JAYURK010000161.1:0-3641 GCA_043756235.1 Ferruginibacter sp.
TCCTGTGGTTCTTTATTATTTGGTTTTTGAATTAACTCTGTCCACTCGTTATCAAAATCTTCTTTTATGCTGCCTTTGCTAACAGTACTAAGCATGATAAAAATCTGGCAATAGGTTTTCTTTTGTTTGTTGGTGATGCTGTAGCTTGTATAAGAATTTGGCTTCACTTCTTTTTTCCAGTTTTTAGGTGGCGTGAAGGTAGTTAGGTCCAAAGTTTCTTTTTGGGCAAAAACATTTGCTAAACAAAAAAAGAACAATAGGAAACTGAATATATTTTTCATAAACTTTTATTTTGCCTGATTACCTTCTTCATCAGTTGGGTAATTTAATTTCTGGCCGGGCAGGTGAAGCGATAATATAGATCCATGCATCACGTTCGTAGTTATTGAAAGTGCCATCTCGTTTTGTTTGGTTGCCAGCCTTTAAAATAAGCTGCCATTCATTTATTTCGGTGATCAATTCTTTTTTAAACCTGTAAGTGGCTTTTTCTAATCCTACATTTTGTGTGTTCAATTTTTTGCCCCATACATCATTATTGCCTTGCCTGCTCCATGCTTCTATTTCACTTTTTTGTGGATGGATAGTGACCATATCTCCATTGATTTGATAAGTGCCGTTTTCTTTGTTGAGAAACATTTTATCTGCAGCCATCTGGTAGGTTTTACTGTAAAAATGATACGTACCGTTTGCATTGAAAGTATATTGCCTGTTTACATAACCGCTTATCATGTAGTTGTTAGCTGAGTTACCTGTTTTTTCACTTGCATTGATGTCCCATGTACCAACAAGTGTTGAGTTGTTAGTGGTGGCAGTTTGTTGCGTTGGTGCATTTTTTATTTCTGCTGCTGCTATTTGATTTCCCTCTGGCAATTTGATTAAACATTCGCTGCAGGGTGTGCTATATATCCTTGCGTTTTTGAAGGCAGTGCCGCCATTGTAATATCCATCTCTTTGTGTTTCGTTATTGGCTTGCAATACAATTCGCCATTCCTTTAAAACCTCAGCATAATGCTTGGTAAACAAATAGGTGGTTTTTTCTAAATTCTTTTTTTGACTTGACAAAAGTTTACCCCAGTTATCAGTATCATCTTTTTTACTCCAGGCTTCTACAATTGAGTTTTGTGGATTGACAGTGAGGTTGTTTCCACTGATTTGATAAGTGCCGGTTTCCCTGGTTAAAAGGAGCTTGTCATGTGTATATTGGAATGTTTTGATGTAAAAACTATAAGTGCCATTGGCATTAAATGTGTATTGTTTATTGATGGAGCCTGCAAACATTTCAGTGCCGCTTCGATACGGTGTTACAGTGGCTATTCCCCATGTGCCAACGATGGCTGCGTTAGTATTTGTTGTAGTGTTATGCTCCGGTTGTTTTTCTGTTTCTTCCGTTGTAATTTTTTGCCCATCCGGTAATTCTATAACCGGGTTGTTAGCCCAGATAGGACTATAATACCAGGCATTGTCAAAAGTTTTATTATTGCTGTGTGGGCCATCTCGTTGCGTTACTGTATTGTTTTGTAAAACAAGATTCCAAATTTGTATGCCTTCAAAATAATGTTTGGTAAACTGGTAGGACACTTTTTCCAATGTTCTTTTTTGGCTTGATAAAAGTGTGCCCCATTTATCACCACCATCTTTTTTACTCCATGCTTCCAGTACACTTTTTTCCGGAGCGATAATAATATTATTTCCATTGATTTGGTAACTGCCATTTTCTTTTACTAAAAGAAGTTTAGCGAATGACATGCCGAAGGTTTTGGAAACAAAATGATAAGTGCCATTTGAATTAAACGTGTACTGGTCGGTGGTATAGCCTGCAATGGAAGTTGCGTAGGCATCATTGTATGCTGGGTTTACACTTCCGCTTTTACTCCATGTGCCAATGATAGAATTTTCATCGTCAGTCGCCACAGTCGTTGGTTCTTCTTTAGTTTCCGGTTTTATTAAATCAACTGATGCCAGTAGTGCTTCTATATCTTTTAAAAAATTCTGGCTGTTAGTAGTTGCCACAATACTTGCACAACGGTTATATCCGGTAGCGGTTGTAAGCAATACCTTTGCTTGGCTGTTATTAAAAACAAATTTTGAACCACCTGCTTTAATTTTCCAGCCGTTTTCTTCCTGCACTTCATCCAATTGTGCCGTTTCTGTTGGGTTGTAATTTTTTACCACCAGTTCCTGCCATTCATTTTCAAAATCTTCATCAATACTTCCTTTGCTGATGGTGCTTTTTACTATGATAATGCGGCACCAGGTATTGTTACTTGCTTTTGTGTAGCTGATTGTATTTTCTGTAATATCTTTTTTCCAGCCTTTTGGGGCTGTGAAATTTATAAGATCAAATGTTTGTTTTTGCGCAAAGCATTTACCCATTAAGGCACAAAGAACACAAAGGAGTAAAATATTTTTCATGTTGATGTTTTCAATTACCTGTTATTCAACTTTTCCATAAGCCAAATAATCGCCGTATTCCCTGTTCTGTAACCATAAAACCCTGCCACCTTTAAAACAGGAAAAATAAGCATTGTATGTTTTGGGCTTTCCCTGTATATCGGAAAATTGTATCTGCCAGTTATTTATCATTTTAAATGTTCCTGTTGTTTTGAATATTTTTGCTGCACCAGCCGAATGTGCATTGTTGGTCATATACCCATCCCACTTGTAAGTTGTGGCCGAAGTAATATTGAAGTTTGTTATAATTGCAACCGTGTTGGTGCCGGTGTATTGCCCATCGCTGGCCCTGTAATTAAAGAAGGACGCAGTATAATTATCCGACCATTTTCCCTTCAAGTCGGTGGCGGCGATGCCAAACTTATTATACACAGACAGTTTTTCCAGTGAGGCGAATAATTTGGGGTCAGCGTCATGGCTTAGTATAGTATTATCTACCCCAAAATTATTGATGAAAGTTTTTTTATCTGGTGAGATGATTTCAATCCAGCCTGTACTCCCTTTTTGAAATAGAACCACATAAACGTTTTTTCCTGATTGTTTATCGGTAGTATTTGCTGCTATCAGATATGGACGTGGAGCAATGGATGCAGTATACCAGGCGGTATAATTTTGCAAGCCGTTGTATCGTGGAGGAATCAGATTGTTCCACGCAGCATTTATTCCTTCATCCGAATCAGGATAGTATTTACCGGTTACTGCATTGGGATAATGCAATAGCACTTTTATATTTCCTTTCGTTACTTCCACCCAATCTTCCTGCACGGTACTTATCCATCCATCATCAAAAGTGATAGTGGTAAAAGCGAACTTGCCGTTTGCTGTTGGTAGATTGGACGGTTGTAATACCGGTTGTACTGCGGGTGCATTTTTGGGTTTATCTGTTGAAAGATTTTTTATTTCAACTGATGCTAAAAGTTGTTCTATGGCGGGCATATAGTCTATACTGTTAGTGGTGGCCACAATACTTGCACAACGGCTATAACCACTCATGGTAGTGAGTACGGCAATGGACTGAGATTTATCAAAAGTAAATTTGCCCCTGCCTGTTTTTATTTTCCAGCCGCCTATTTCCTTTACTATATTTCCGGAATCCTGTGGTTCTTTATTATTTGGTTTTTGAATTAACTCTGTCCACTCGTTATCAAAATCTTCTTTTATGCTGCCTTTGCTAACAGTACTAAGCATGA
>JAYURK010000162.1:0-33121 GCA_043756235.1 Ferruginibacter sp.
ACATGGCTATGTTTATTTTGCGATGGCCTTCTCATTAGGTGTAGAAGTTTTAAATCTTCAATTACGTAAACGCAGTAAAAAACCTGTTGAATTACGATCACCACATATTGATGCAGAGCAGCAAAAGATTCTGTAAATTATTTTTTTAAAGTCTGCTAAAAATCACCTCACCCTGTACCAGGCACCTGGTGTTGCCTGTAAGGTAATGCTGGTATTGGCTGGTATGGTTGAAACAGCTGTGTTTGTAAAATCCCTGTATTGAAAGTTTGTTACATGGTTAAAGTTATTTTGATTTACAATTGTGTATTCTCTTTTCATTACTGTATTTGTTAATGGAAGATTAACCAGTATAACTGCAACAACCGGGCTGTTTAATATTATGGTATGATCATTTTCATCTACAGTTGTTGTTGCTGTGACTATTCTTATTGCATTACCAAAAGATCCGTTTACATCCAATTTACTTAACGGAATAAAAGGCAGGGTATTAATACCAACGCTGCCGTTATCATCAATTATAACTCTTGTATTATTGCCCCCTGTTCTTAATTGTATGGTACTGTCGGCTGTAAAAATAATACCGCTTTTAATTAATGTTGCTGCATTGCCAGCTAACATTCCGGTTTCGTTTGCATCGGGACTTAATAATTGTATATAGTTTGATACATTATCTTCAAATAAACTGATCCTGTTGGAAGGCATATTTAAAACATTACCCGAACTTCCCCTGCTTACATGCAATGCTGCTTTTGGTTTGGTTGTTCCTATGGCTACATTCACATTTGCAGTGGCACTGTTTACCCCATTGATACTACCCAACACCATCGCATTACTAGTATCAACCTGTGTAAAAGCACCAATTGCTGCAGCATTTTGCAAACTATCTAACGCAGAATAAGCATTTCCTCCAAGGAATGTATTGTTATTTCCAATACGCAAAGTAACGCCTGCATAAAAGCCGCTGGCTGTATTAAAATTACCTGTTTTCTTGTTGCCTAAAGATCCTGCTCCCATTGCAGTATTACCAACACCCGTTGTATCGTTAACTAATGAAAATGCGCCAATTCCAACATTTTGTTCGCCGGTTAATATTTTATTCATTGCCTGGTAACCTACTGCAACACTCCCAAAACCACCGCCACTGTTCGAAACAAAATTCTGCAATGTAAATGCACCTACAGCAATATTACCAATTTGCGACTGGTGCTTTTTTAATGCTTTATAACCAATGGCGATGCTGTAATCGGAAGTTGCAGGAGATACAACATTCCCTATATCTGCCAATGCGCTGTCTCCAATGGCTATTGAATTCTGCATGGCCCCGGGCTTTTGAATTCCGGCCCGGTCGCCCATTAAATAGTTGCCTTTATTGATATCCCACTGGCCAAGGTATTGTCCATTTTGCTTAAAGCGCAAAGGCATATTATCTGTAGTGCCAATAAAATTTACTGCCGTATCAGTACCTGCATTGCCTTTTGTTTTCCAGCCGGCATTTGCCAATGCTTCCAGCCAAAGCCACTTGCTACCATCGTAATAATAAAAGCCAATACTGTCGGGTGCGTTTTGATAAATCAATAAACCTGCAGCAGGCGAAGCAATGGTATTTTTTTCTGTTTTATTCATTCGTGGAATTAATAACCCTTTGCTGGTACTTTTTACATCCACTAAGGCACTGCTATGGGCAATGCTGCCATCGGTGTTAATAGAAACAGATTGTGCCTGTAATAAAGTTTGAAGAAAAATAAATGCAAAAAAGATAATCGATTGCTTCATTTTGTTTATTTCTATCTTAATAAATTTTATAATTATTTTCTAACCGAAATTATTGCAGTACTGCAATAAAAAAATCCATTGTCACAAGATCAATAGATGCTGCTGTAGTATTTACAAATCTTGCCTCAACGGTATTAGCTGCCGATACTCTTACAGAACCTATTACCAACCCTGCATTTAATACACCACCCGGCGAGATCATAGCCACAGCTCCAATAACTGCACCGGGAACATTAAATGTAAATGCAGCAGTTGTAACCGCAGCAACAGGCGGAACATTTGCATTTACGGTAGCTTTAATAATTCCAGTTAAAACAGTGCCGCCTGTACCCAATTTAAAATCGCCATTAACATCAAGTTTTGCTGCAGGTGCACCAGTACCAATACCCATATCGCCAACTTTTGTAATGGTTACACGGGTACTGTTGCCACCGGCTCTGAATAACACACTGCTATCAATTGAAAATATTATAGCGCTGCGAATTGGTGTTAAAGCATTACCGGAGAGCAGCCCGGCTTCCCTGTTATTGGGATTAGAAAATTGCATATACGCATGATCATTATCTTCCATAATTATACCGGCCTTAGCATTAAAACTTCCTCCTGATACAGCATTATTAATTATATGCACAGGTGCAAAGGGATTGGTGGTATTAACGCCTAAAGATCTGTTTGGCCCCATGGTAAATCCTCCTTTGATATCAATTTGACCGTTAGAACCTATTAGACATTGTGTAACACCCGAGTTGTTTTGAAAATCCCAGGAGGAACCGAAGTTATTTGTGTTTCTGAATTGCATACGGTGGTCTTCATATTTAATATAGGCCGTATCTGCAGTGTTAAATATTGAGTTCAATGCAATATGGTGATCTTGAAAACTTTGATTAAGTATCTGCAAGGCTGCCTTCGGATTTGCTGTACCAATACCCACCCGGCCGTTAGTGGTTACAGTAAAAGCATTTCTGCGGTTATTGTTGGCCGTTCCATTCCCTATGGCAAAAAGAGCTGGAGTATAAACACCTGGCGAAAAAAACATATCGCTGGTATCATTAAAAGTTCCTAATACCATTCCGTCGCTAAACCGTGAAAAGGTATTATTACCAAATGCAACAGACCGCTGCCCTTCTGCAATAGTATTAAAGCCTGATGCAAAAGAAAAGCCTCCGCTGGCATTTGTTCTAAAACCAGATGCAAAAGAAGTTTCGCCTTTAGCTTTTGTGTCGTAACCCGTGGCAAATGAATAAACACCTGTACTGTCTTTATCCCAATTTGCACCATCCGCATAGCCTGATCGAAAAGCTGCTTTATCACTGTACCACATCATTCTTGAACCCATTCCGCTTATGGGCGGGTGGTTTGGTGTTACAGGTAGTGCAGTTGTGCCTTGAAATAATACGCTGCTGTCTTTTACATGCAACCGGGCTAATGGTGCAGTAGTGCCAATACCTACATTTTGTGCCTGTATTGTGCAATATGCAGTTACTGTTGCAAATAATATCAATAACAATTCTTTCATAAAAAACATTTATGTTTTTAAAGTCAACATTGCTTTTTTTCTACGGCTGATATTTATTGTTTCGCCATTGCTCATTTGAATTGTACTTTGTTTTTTGTTAACTACGTGAGTGATAAACATTTTGTTTACCAAATGACTGCGGTGTACCCTGGAAAACATTTCTTGGGGCAACTGCTGCTGAAACCACCGCAGCACTTTGGCTACCGTTACAGGATAGCCGTTGGCAAAATATACTTTGCTGTAATTGCTTATGGCTTGCACCCTTACAATTTGCTCTGGCTGTGCAATGTGTATGCCCCGGTGGTAGGGGATTGAAATAACAGGCAGGGGTTTTTTCATATTTACTGAATTATTTTATACTGTCCTGTCATAAATTGTGACGACATATTTGTATTACTGGCAGCCTCAATTTTCAAATACTTCAACCCGTTGACAGAAGGTATGGTTACATAAATATCATCTGGGTTTTCATACTCCGCAATTAATTGTCCGCTTGGAGAAAACAATGAAGCCCTGATATCAATATTTTCACTGGTAATTGTTACCGGTCCGGGATTTCTGAAATTAATACGGATAAAATCCACATCGCCTGCCTGCTCTAAAACTCCTGTTATCTCGGATTCAGAAACAATGGTACCCACACCCGGTTGATTAGGAAAATCATCTTCCTTTAATTCAACCTGGTTGTTCAAAAATTCGAAATCATTTTGTGAAATACCATAACCGGGTACCAGGCATGGTTGTGCAAACCAATTCATAATTCTTTTGCCAAAACTGTTACCCATAATTGGAACAAAGGATAATGGGCCGCTACCAAAACCGGGATGGTACTCGAAACTAAAATTGCAATTTTGATTATAAAGGCTCTGATGGCCCAATCCTATCGTATGTGCTACTTCATGAGAAATAGTAAAAGCTGTTTCCGATAAAAAATTTCCGAACACACTTGCAAATACAAAACAGGGATTATTGTTTAGCCTGAAAGATAAACCGGCGAATGGAGCTACTCCGCTAATACCACTCGAGAATCCTAAAACCGATGGAGATGTAGTTATTATACAAACTTGTTTATTGGCAATTGAGTAAGCATCGTAAACCGCCTGCTCTGTTGTAAACTGAATTTCGAAAGGAGAAAAATCATCTTTTACCAACTCAATAATTATATTCTTTTGTTCGGCTGTAAGATTTGGAGCATTACAAAACCTGGTGCTGTTTACCAGGGGGCTTCTTACATCGCCGCCTTGTGCATTACCATTTCCGGGGCGTACAACAGCTCCGTCAAAATCGAGCAACACTAATAATTCGCCAGCCCGGGCAAGTGCAGCAACCGAAGCCTGTGCCATTGCACTTCGGGCATCTGCAGGCAAAAGCGCCATTGCTTCTTCCATTCCACAACGTGGCACTTGTTGTTGTTGCTTGTAAAAATTTTCTGATGAATCATTCTTTATTTCCTTTTGGCAACCAGCCAAAAATAAAAATGATAGGCTAAGGAGCGATAATAATTTTTTCATGCTGATTTAGTTTTTAAAATACTTAAATGATTGGGCGGGGCAACTTTTGGGTAGATTGTTTACTTAAATACATTGCGATAAATGCACTTCTTTAAAATTTATATTTTATGCTTTGTTTCTTTTTAAATATTACGCTATTGCTTTTTCAAGGCTTCATTTTTAAGGAAAATTTTTTTTAGGTAAAAACAGGCTGTCTTAATTTGATAAAAAAAGACAGCCTGCTTAGGATGGTTTAACGGTTAAATATTATTGTTTTAAAAATTTTCCTGAAAATGTTTCTAACCCATTATTTAATACCAGCACATAATTACCTTTTGCAAGCGCAGCAATATTGATCTCTATTAAATTACCTGCAGCGATGTTTGCCTGCTGGTAAACCAATTTACCTGCAGCATCATAAATACTGCTCCTCCATTTTGATGCAGTACCGGCTAACTGTATTTTTAATTTATCAATTGCGGGGTTGGGGTACACCGTAATATTTAATGCAGCGCTGAATAAAATTTTAATGGTATTGGAGTATTCAAACTTTGCATCTATATCTACCTGCCTTAAACGGTATAAATTAACGCCGGCTGCAGGAGTGGCGTCTTCAAAATTATATTGATTAGTGCCCGACCTGTTAAGTGCTGTTACTGTTCCTATCTTTTTAAAATCAATACCATTGATACTTCTTTCCACTTCAAAATGCGAAGTGTTTATTTCATTATCTGTTTTCCAGTTCAGTTTAACTTTATTATCATTTTTAAATGCATCAAAGCTCAATAAACGTAATGGTACTACTCCCGATACAGTAAAATCTGCAAACTCAAACAGGCCCCATTTGCCCTCTGCATTTCTTACCCTTACTGCAATGGTATGTGTACCATTGCTTGTACCTGCAGGTACCAGAAGAGAAAAATTCTGACTAAAATTTGCAGCATTAGGTATAGTGAATGGAAAGGCATTACCAACGCCGGGATCAGCATCTAAAAAATATTCTGCCTGCACCATATTAGATACATTGCCGGTTTGGGTACTGATATAAAAACCCCTGTTTTCATACAAGCCCCATTTGCCATTGGCATCCCGTGTACGAATAGCCGCAAAATGAAAACCAGGTGTTAATGATGTGGTGGATACTGTTGCAACAAATGTTGGATTAGGGCCTGGCACAATTGTAACTGCTGTACCATTACCCACTCCCGGATCATTATCTACAAAAAACTCAGCTGCTGTAATGTTGGGTACATTGGTGGTTTGCGTACTGATATAAAAACCCCTGGCCTCATACAAACCCCATTTGCCACTGGCATCCCGTGTACGAATAGCCGCAAAATGAAAACCAGGTGTTAATGATGTGGTGGGTACTGTTGCAACAAATGTTGGGTTAGGGCCTGGCGTAATTGTTATGGCTGTTCCATTGCCCACTCCCGGATCGGTATCCACAAAAAATTCAGCAGCGCTTATATTAGATACATTGGTTGTGGAAGTGCTGATATAAAAACCCCTGGTCTCATACAAACCCCATTTACCACTTACATCTCTGGTACGAATAGCCGCAAAATGAAAACCACCTGATAAAGCTGTTGTAGGTACAGTGGCTACAAAAGTTGGGTTAGGTCCCGAAGTAATTGTGACCGGCGTACCATTACCAACCCCTGGATCGGTATCTACAAAAAATTCAGCAGCACTTATATTAGTAACGTTAGCAGTTGCAGTGCTGATGTAAAAACCTCTGGTTTCAAATAACCCCCATTTACCATTATCTGTTCTGGTACGTATTGCTGCAAAATGAAAACCATTTGCTAATAAAGTTGTAGGAATATTTGCTGTAAAATTTACAGTGCTGCCCGGTGTTGGTACAGTAATTGCTGTTGCATTTCCTGCACCGGGATCAGTGTCTACAAAAAACTCGGCAGCAGTAATATTATTTTGTGCCGGCAAAACATTTACAGTACAATATAGTATGAGTAATAAAATTATCTTTTTCATGTTATCCTCCTTTTTTGTTTTTGTAAAGGGTTAACATTAATTACTGATTCTTGCATCTACGTTAATGGTAACATTAGCACCTGCAGCAACAGTTGGCGTAATTACATTCATGCTGAAAATGCGGGGCAGGCGGCTGTTGCGGCTGTTGGTAAAATTTAAACTGCCTGTAACATCATAAAGTAAGCCGATGTCTTTTCCATCGCTTGCAGTATTATTAGCAGGGCCTGCAGCTATTGTATAATCTGCAATAGAATTATTTGTGCCTGCATTTACAGATACCTGTGCTGCCATTTGTGGATCTTGGTTATCTATATTTCCACCACCATCTACATTGCTATTCAATGTCCATGGTGCACCAGGGTTGATAGAGCCTGCCGGATAAAACGTAATATTATTGTTATAAGTGCTGGATGAAATACTACTCGAAGCATTACGTCTTACAAAAATATTATTGGCAAAAGTTAAAAAACGGTTGTTACTGCTTGTTGCTATATTTCTTACACCTGCCCCTGCCCCAAACCAAAGATTATGATTGAACAATACGTTTACAGAATTAAAAAAACCATTGAAGTTGGCATCCCTTACTGTTGCATTTTCATAAAAATAATTATTTTGAAAAAGGAAATTTTGATACGTTGAACTTGTACTGGCATTTGCTGTTGCATTATCAAAAAGATTGCCTTCAAAAAGATACCCTGTGTAAGTGGTGCTACCCTGATTAATATTAATATCGATACTTACAAAATGGTTTCGGATAAAACGTAAATTATCCGGATGAGCCGAAGATATCTGAAGACCAGTTACAAAAGTTAATCCATGATATTCTGAATTTGAAGATGTTGCTCCTGTTATGGTGCAGCCTTGTATTTGTGCAGTAAAAGGTAAATTTTTATCAGCAAAAAATCCTGGCCCCATAATAGTCAGCTGCTTATTGGTTTGCGTAAATGCACCATATTGATTGGGGCTGCCATGCACATAAATAGTATCTCCCGAAGCGGCGGCGTTTATTGCAGCCTGCACCGTGTTGAATTGTGCCAATGTACTTGGAGTGTTACTAACTGTATGTACTGTTGCAAATGCACCTGCAGCAAATGCTAAAAATAAAATAGAGAAAAACTGTTTCATGATTTTAATTTTTTTATTGAACTGTAAAACTAAAATCATTAACAATGCCGGTCAATCGCTAATTGTAGTGAGTAAAAAAAGTAAACATAAAACAGTGGGAGAAAATTACTGCATATTTTTATAGTAATAGGCTATGGCTTCGCCAAGAGAAGCAACATGCAATTT
The DNA here is from genome assembly GCA_043756235.1 of Ferruginibacter sp. Taxonomy (GTDB): domain Bacteria; phylum Bacteroidota; class Bacteroidia; order Chitinophagales; family Chitinophagaceae; genus Ferruginibacter. Next base: position 8,065 of record JAYURK010000162.1, read on the forward strand.
TTCGTAAATATTTTTAGCATGTGTATTAACAGTATGAAAACTTAATGCCAGTTTATCGGCAATCATTTTATAACTCAACCCTTCGGCAAGTAAAGTAAGTACCTGGGTTTCCCTGTCAGTTAAAGTGGTTTTTGTTTTTTTGGGTTGAAAAAACTCTAATACTTTTTGTGCAATGCCGGGGTTCATAACAGCTCCGCCTTCATGTACTTCCTGTATGGCCTGTAATATCCGCTGCGGCGAATCTTTTTTTAAAATGTAACCGCTTGCTCCGTTCCGTATGCTGGTAAAAATTTTATCACTATCATCAAACACCGTTTGCATCAACACTTTTATATGCGGAAAAGATTGACGGATCTGGCGCAACCCTTCCATCCCATCTACATTGGGCATATTGATATCCATCAGTACTACATCGGGTGTGTAAGTGTTCATATCATTTGCAAGATTGCTGCAATCGGCTGCAGCACCAGTAAATAAAATTTCCGGCGTTAGTTCTACCAACGCTTTTAAACTATCCCTCCGGGATTCATTATCGTCGTAAACAAACACTTTTATGGGCATACTGTAAAATTAAGGTTCGCTAACACTATAAGGTATCACTAATTGTAGTGATGGGTAAAAGTGCCGATACTGTGGTGCCTTTATCAAGGGCACTGCTGATTTCGAAAATCCCTTTTAATTCTTCAGCTCTTTTTTGCATGTTACGCAATCCATCACCACTTGATTTTGCCGCCGTTGTATCAAACCCCTTCCCATTATCGGCCACCTGTACACATATATGTTCATCAATTTTTTTAATTGATATCGACACCTGTGATGCAGTACTGTATTTTACAACATTGTTTACCGCTTCTTTTATTATAAGCAGGATATTTTTTTTTGCTGTAATATTTTTTATAACATCGTCAGTTCCCTCTTCTATATTTATGATGTAGTTAATGTTGGCTGCAGCAAGTACATCCGATACAAAATTTTTAATTTTTGCATTTAATTGTATGTGCTGTTCGTTTCCCGGCTTCATGGACCATACAATATCGCCAATATTCTCCATTAAAATTGCTGACTGCACGGCTATCTTCCGCAGCATTTCTTTGGCCTTTTCGGGCTGCGTTTCCATCACCTGTTCTGCAACTGTACTATACACCTGCAGGCTGCTGAGCGATGAGCCTACATCATCATGCAAATCCTGACTTATTTTGTTTTGCAAATGCACCATCTGAAATTTTTGGTTGGCCTTGTACCGGTACAACAAAAAAGCACCCAGACCCAATATTAAAAACGCCAGTAAAAGATATACCCTTGTATTGCTGATTTGATTTAGCTGCTTAACCTGCTGCACTTCCAGGTTAAGTAACCGGGTTTCGTTACTAAGCCCTGCATTTAAAATTACATTCATTTGCAGGTTATTATTTTTTATTCTTTTTTGCAACAGTTCACTTTTTTTTTGCAGTGCCATAGTCAACAAATTACTTTTATCATATTTTTTATAAATAAAAATGGCATCATCTAAAAAATGATCAGCAAATAAATTATTTACAGATGGTTTAACATTAATAAGATTAAAACCTGCAAGAAGCTGTTGCAAGGCCTGTTCTTTTTTTTGCAGCATATCTTCTGCCTTTGCTAAGCCACCATAGCTTAAAAGTTCCACATCAAAATCGCCACCCTGGTTTGTGGTGGTAAGGCACAGGTGGTAATTGTACAATGCAGAATCCGGTTTATTTAATTTTAAAAAAACATTACCCAAATTATTATAGGCCACCGCAACGCCTCTCTGCCAGTTTATTTGTAAAGCAAGCTGCAGCGAAATACGGCTTAAATAAATGGCACTGTCGTACATTTCTATTTTTTCATAAGCCTCCGCCATGTTTCCATAAAGATGATGTGGTTTGGTAAGGCTTAAATAATTATGGGGATAAGGCGGTTGCTTAGTAAAATTTATACCTTTTGTAAAATAAGGAATAGCCCTGCGGTTACTATCAAGATTGATATAGAACAGCCCCATAAAATTATACGCATCTGCCAGCAGCATACTGTCGTGCAATGATTGTGCAATTGCAAGCGACCGTTCCGATTCCTGCAAGCCCAGCCGCTGCAAGCCATTGTAATAATATACTTCGGCTTGGCGGGTAGATAAAAAATAACTGGAGAGTGATGGCTTTTTATAAGGCAATACGGAAGAAATTTTATTTAACCACAGTTGTGCAGAATCATATTGATCTATCTCCATAAAATTATCTGCAATGGCAAAACAAATTTTTACATATTCCGCTTCTTTTGTGTTGGCGGTGATCACTTTTTTTAAAGAGTCGATGGTGTTGGCTGGCTGGCTGCAAACAGTACAGCTGCAAAAACAAAATAGAGCGATGCAAAAAATACAACGAAAAAAATAACCTGATGGGGATGCTGATAATACCATGTGTGAATTTAAAAAATATGCTTGTATATTAGCTAAAGGGGCAATAAAATTTTATGAAGTGGCAAACAGGCAACAATTTGTGTACCCTTACCCGGCAAACTGGTGAAGGTAAATGTGCCCCCCATTTCTAAGGTTCGCTGCTGCATATTATTAAGGCCATTGCCCGCTGGTATGGCTGTAATGCCAACGCCATCGTCGGTAATTTTAAAAAATAAATTAATACCCTCAGTTATAAATTCTATTGAACAGGTAGTGGCATTACTGTATTTACAAACATTATTTAATGCTTCTTTAAAAATAAGCCAGCAATTTTTTTGTGCCATAATATTTAACCGGGGCAGCACATCTGGCATGGGCATAATAAAACGGGGTGCAATATTGGCTGATGAAAGTAATTGTATTGCTGCTTTATGCATCCTTTCGAATATAGTTTCCGATTCGCCATAGTTTGTTTGCAACTGCCAGATTAAGTCTGTTGTATTTTCCATAAGCGTTGCAGTAGTATCTCTTATTTTATCAAGATAGTCATTAGCCTTTACCATATCGCTTTGCAAATAGTTTGCCACCACCCTGCTGTAAATATTTATACTGCTTAGGGTGCTGCCCATATCATCGTGTAAATCCCTTGCAATACGCAGCCGCTCTTCTTCCCTTGTTTCGTAAATGGCTTTTATTTTTTCCAGTTCTTTTTGTTGCAGTTCCGCTTCCGACTTTAATAACTGTTTTAACGAATTTTCTCTTTGTAAATATTCCTGCTTTATAAGATAGCCGAGCGCTGCTGAAAAAAATATTACATCCAAAAAAAACGAAATGAGTAACCAGTAAAAAGGGCCCATCCCAAAAAACTTAATTTTAAGTATCATGCTTATGGTACTCAACACACCCAAAAGAATTAGCGATGCCGCTGCCGCCATAAGATAGCGGTAATAAAGCCCTTTCTTTTTTTTCCACAAAAGAATAATAATAAAGAGACCAAAAGTTAACAGGTAGATTCTGACACTTATTTTTAAAATATCTATTGCCGGGGCTACATACGCAAACGCCAGCAATAAAGAGCAGTACAAAATAATTACCGGTACATTAAAAGTATAAAAATGCCAGGCAAATTTATTATCAGTTGCCTTTAAAAATATGGCTTTGCCTAAAAAGCGGATGTAAAACATAAAGCTCAGCATCTGTATAACCTCATCCCAATTGTATATACTGTTGTAAAAACCCAGGCGGGTTATATCAAAAAATAAATCTACCCTGAAAAAAAGATAAAAAAGTAATACCCACAAATACTGGCTGTAATAATTAAGCAGGTTTTCTTTTCGGTGCAGGTATAAAATAGTGTGGTACACGGCCGCTAAAAAAATGCCGCCAATACAAATAAATAAAAAAATATGGTCGTTATAACTATACACCCGGTTAAGATAAATATATTCCGGAATATATTTCAGGGTATTTTAAAAATAAATTTTTTAGCCGTTAATATTTAAAAGAGTTGCGGCAACTACTCCGGCGGTTTCAGTTCTTAATCTTGTATCCCCAAGCGTTACCGGTATAAAATTATTTTGCAGGGCCAGCTCAATTTCTGTTTTTGTAAAATCTCCTTCGGGGCCAATAAGAATTAGTTTAGAAGTTGAGGGGTTTAGAAGTTTAGAAGTAATGGGCAGTTTGTTATTTTCATCTTCGCAATGTGCAATAAATTTTTGTTCTTGTTTTGATTCCTTAATCAATAAAGAAAATTTTACCGGCTCGTGCAAAACCGGTAACCAGCTTTGCTGGCTTTGCAACATGGCACTTACTAAAATACTATTCATGCGCTCCACTTTAAAAGCTGTTTTTTCGGTGCGTTCGCAAAGCAGCGGAATAATTTCTGTAATACCAATCTCTGTTGCTTTTTCTAAAAACCATTCAAAGCGGGTTGAATTTTTTATCAGCGAAATTGCTAGGCTTATTTTAGATTTATGATTTAGGATTTTCAATTTTTTTGTAACGGTTACTGCACATTGTTTTCTGTTATCATCTGTAATTATTGCCGTAAATAAAATGCCCTTGCCGTTAGTTAATTGTAACTGGCCGCCATTTTGCATACGTAATACCTGCACTACATGTTTACTGGTGGCTTCATCAAGCACAACAGCTGCTGAGGTTAAACTAATATCTTCTTTATAAAAAAAAGGTAATGCCATAAAACAATTATAGATTTTGGATTGTTGATTTTTAGATTTTATTTTTAATTGTACTACTTTACTTTTTCCCTTTACTGCTTCTATTAAAACGATATCCCAAACTTAATCAAATTAAAAATGGAGAATGAATTTTGTACAGTCATTCTCCATAATCAATTTTATCTAATTTTATTCTTCTCCATAATCAGTTCCCCCTTCAGGGAGCGGAGGGGGTTAAAACGGTGCGTCATCATCAAATTCCCCGTCATTCATTTTGCTGCCTTTTTGAATATAAAGTTTGGCACCATCGCCACCATCTAAGCCAGCAACAGGTTTCCAGTTACCGCCGCCTGATGGGGCACCACCGCCATTAAAATCGCTGCCGCCTTCATCTTCAATAAATTTTTGTATATGCAACAGGGCTTTTAGTTTTACCGTATCCAAACTACCATTACGGTGCTTGGCAATTTTTACATAGGTTTCGCCTTTATTGCTTTCGCCAAATTCATTGGCGGTAATATCATAATATTCGGGGCGGTACAAAAACATTACCATATCCGCATCTTGTTCTATCGCACCCGATTCTCTTAAATCACTCAATTGCGGAATTTTATTGCCTTCTTTTCTTTTTTCCACCTCACGACTTAACTGCGATAGTGCAATAATAGGCACCTGCAATTCTTTAGCCAACCCTTTTAAATCTCTCGAAATTTTACTGATCTCCTGCTCCCGGTTACCATTACGGTTTTCGCCGGCACCACTCATTAATTGTAAGTAATCAATTATTATCATTCCTACATTATGCTTGTTTTTTAAACGGCGGCATTTTGCCCGCAGTTCAAAAATATTTAATGCCGCTGTATCATCAATAAATATTGGCGCTTTACTTAATCTTTCAATACCTCTCTTGTACAACTGCTTCATTTCATGTTCTTCTAATTTTCCCCGGGCAATTTTCTCCAGCCATATTTCACTCTCGGCACTTAGTATACGCTGTACCAGCTGGCTGCTGCTCATCTCCAAACTAAAAAAACCAACCGCTGTAGGTTTTGTTGGGTGCAGGGCAGCACTTCTGGCAAGGTTTAAGGCAAAAGCAGTTTTACCAACTGATGGTCGTGCAGCCAATACAATTAAATCGGTGGGTTGCCATCCATAAGTTAATTTATCTAACGAAGGAAAACCAGTGGGCACACCGGTAATATCTTCCTGCCGGTTACGCATATCTTCAATACGCTGAATAGTTTTTACCAGTACTGTATCAATACTATCAAAGTTTTTACGCAGGTGACTGTTGGTAATTTCAAATAATTTGCCTTCTGCTTCATCCAGCATATCAAATACGTCGGTACTGTCTTCATAAGCATCCCCAATTATTTCTCCGCTTATTCTTATTAATTCCCGCTGAATAAATTTTTGTAAAACTATCCGGCTGTGGGCATCAATATTGGCAGAAGATACAACAGCATTGGTAAGCTTGGTTACAAAATATGGCCCACCCACAATATCCAGCTCTTCCCTGAATTTTAATTCTTCCACCACCGTTAATAAATCTATGGGCAAACTTTTTATGGCCAGGCCCTGCATGGCTTTATAAATACGCTGATGAGCATCTACATAAAAACATTCTGGTTTTAATATTTCTATCACGGTATCAAAAGCACTTTTTTCAAGCATTATTGCTCCCAACACTGCTTCTTCCAATTCTTTAGCCTGCGGCGGCACTTTGCCATACATCATGGAGGTGAGGTCGGGCGGCGATTTGCGGCGTAATTTTTTATCTTTATTATAGTTAGTAAGTTCCATGTATTCCTGGTTTGTTTAAGGTGGTATTTTTTTACAGGGCGGCTAAGATAAATGCAAAAACCTTCTGGTTTATTAACATTTAGTATTTCTACTAATGTTATATTCATTCTCCACACTTCATGCACAGGCAAATGTAGTTTATTAACGGGTTATAAACAGGGTTGTTAACATATAAAAATCAACATTAGTGGTATTATACTGCAAGATATTAACAACATTTTTTTGCATTTTTATTTTTTCTACACCACTGCTTTTTTTTACCCACTTGTAAAAATCAAACTTTATGTTTAGCTTATGTTTTGCTTAAATAAAGGGTTGAAAAATAAAGACAGTTGCAGCAATTAAAACTTACAATTGTATACGCTTAAACCATAGCTGTAAAAAACTATCTTTGTCCAAATTTTTAAAAAAATATTGATGACGATTAGTTATAACTGGCTAAGTGATTATTTGCCCGAAAAAATTGAAGCAGAAAAGTTGAGTAAAATTTTAACCTCAATTGGGCTTGAAGTAGAAAGCATGGAGACCTTTGAAGAAGTTGAGGGAGGATTGAAGGGCCTGATAATTGGTGAGGTGATGACGTGTGAAAAACACCCCGATGCCGATAAACTCTCTTTAACTACAGTAAATATTGGCACAGCCCAGGCTTTACAAATTGTTTGTGGAGCAGCAAATGTTGCTGTTGGGCAAAAAGTTGTAGTGGCAACAATTGGCTCCACAATTTATCCAAACACCGGCGCGCCCTTAACCATGAAAAAAGCAAAAATACGTGGCGCCGAAAGCCATGGAATGATTTGCGCCGAAGATGAAATTGGCCTTGGCCAAAGCCATGCCGGCATTATGGTTTTACCCGCCGATGCCATTGTTGGCACTGGCGCTGCTGAATATTTTAATACTTATAACGATATTATTTTTGAAATTGGCTTAACCCCCAACCGCATGGATGCCATGAGCCATTTAGGTGTGGCAAAAGATGTGTGTGCTTATGTATCGCACCACCATAAAAAAGATACGCATGTAAAATTGCCGTTTAAAAATAATTTTAAGGCAGATAATCAACTTTTAAAAATTGAGGTGGTTATCGAAAATACAATAGCCTGCCAGCGTTATAGCGGTGTAAGTATTACTGGTGTTACCATTGCCGAAAGCCCAAAATGGTTACAGCAAAAATTAAAAAGTATTGGCCTGCGCCCTATTAACAACATTGTTGACATTACTAATTTTATTTTACACGAAACCGGCCAGCCATTGCATGCTTTTGATGCTGATAAAATTAATGGCAATAAAGTAATTGTAAAAAATGTTGAAGCCGGCACTACTTTTATTTCATTAGATGAAAAAGAAAGAAAATTAGCTGCAGAAGATTTAATGATTTGTAATGCTGATGGCCCCATGTGTATTGGTGGCGTGTTTGGCGGCCTGCAAAGCGGTGTAACTGTTGCAACAAAAAACATTTTTTTAGAAAGCGCCTGGTTTAATCCTGTTACCATCCGTAAAACATCGTTGCGCCATAGCCTGCGTACCGATGCAGCTGCACGTTTTGAAAAAGGTGTGGACATAAGCAACACCGTAAATGTGCTTAAACGGGCGGCAATAATGATAAAAGAAATTGCCGGTGGCGAAATTGCCAGCGATGTTATTGATGTATATCCCGAGCCTAAACAAAAAACAGAAGTGGGTTTAAAATATCACTACTTAAAAAAATTAAGCGGCAAAAATTATCATGGTGATACTATAAAAAACATTTTAACCAGCCTTGGTTTTGAAATGATAAAAGAAGGCATGGACGAACTGTTTGTAAAAGTCCCTTTTAGTAAACCCGATATTTCCATTGCGGCAGATTTGGTAGAAGAAATAATGCGTATTGATGGATTGGATAATGTGGAAATACAGCAAATGATAACCATTGCACCGGCGGTAGAAACCCTGGCGCATGAAACTATTTACCAGGAAAAAGTTGCAGCCTATTTAGTGGGCCTGGGCTTTAATGAAATTTTTACCAACAGCATTACCAACAGCGCTTATTTTACGGAACAAATATTGCAGGGTACTGTAAAAATGATTAATAATTTAAGCGAAGAATTAAATGTAATGAGGCCATCAATGCTGGAAACCGGCTTAGAAACCATCACCCATAATTTAAACCGCAAAAACAGTAACCTTCGTTTTTTTGAATTTGGCAAAACTTATTCAACCGATGGTATTGGCACTTATGCTGAAAAAAATCATTTAAGCTTATTTGCTACCGGTGCTAAATCCGAAACAGGTTGGAATAACAAAACACAGAAAACAGATTTTTATTTAATTAAGGGAGTTATAGAAAAAATTGCAGCGTTAACAGGCTTAGCTATAAATGAACTGTTGATTGAAGAAAATGAAAAATTAAACAACGCTGTTACTGTAAAAATAAAAAACGAACCCGTTGCTGTAATGGGTGAAGTAAATAAAAAAACGGCTGACAGGTTTGATTGTAAGCAACCTGTTTTTTATGCCGATATTGATTGGGATAAATTAATGCAGCTAAATAAAAAGAATAGTATCAATTTTAAAGAAATTTCTAAATTTCCCGCAGTGCACAGAGATTTGGCCATTGTGGTTGACAAAAGCGTTTTATACCAGCAAATTGAAAAAGCAACTTTTGCAACAAAGGTTGATAAACTGAAACAAGTGAGTTTGTTCGATGTTTTTGAAAGTGAAAAACTGGGTGCTGATAAAAAATCGATGGCGGTTAGTTTTACTTTTTTAGATGAAGAAAAAACCATGACCGATGCCGAAATTGATGCCATGATGAATAAAATAATAGGGGCTTACGAAAAAGAGTTAAATGCGGAGATAAGGAAATAAAGCAAAGCCCCTATCCCCTGAAGGGGAAAATGGAGAAGATTAATTAATAGATTGTGTACTTAGCTAAAAGAAAAAAAATTAAAATTTTAATACTGTTAAAAGTCCCCCTTTAGGGGATAGGGGTATGTCAGATCTTCAATTAAATATTAAACGTATTACCGATAAACTTCAAAGAGTATTGAAGTTAAATCAGCAATTGCAAAAAGATAACACCCGCCAGAGTAAAATGATTAAGGAGCTGCAGGAATTAAAAGAAAATCAAACGGCAACCATTACTCAATTACAGCAGCAGACCGCCATTTTAAAAACATCGGCCGGGCAAATGAATGAAACAGATAAGAAGGCTTTTGAAAAACACCTCAATCAATACGTAAAAGAAATTGATAAATGCATTGGATTGCTAAGCGAATAGATTTATACCCTTTTTACCAGTTTTAACAACTGGTCACCTTCTGTATTACTAAGTTCTAAAAAATACCTGCCATAAGGCAAATCATTTAAACCCCGCCAGTTAAAATACTTTTGGTCGTTACGCTGTGTAGTTTCTAATGTGGAGCAAACTTCCCCTTTGTCGTTTTTTAAAACAAACTTTAAGGGATCGGCCGAAATTTTATCCCACTCAATAATTAAGGAGTCGGTAAAAAAGGCTTGTTTAATTTTGGCAAACATGCTTGAATTGTTTTAAATCTTAATAGTAAAAAGATAAGCTTTGCTTCAGGGGGTACAAAATCTGGCAACTACTTTAGCGAAAAAATAGCCGTGCAGTCAATTTTTTAGTTATTGGAAAATTGGTGCTTTCTTTGGTAAGGCGTACAAAATAATACATTAATTTTAATTATGCAAGAGTTGATACCAATAAATATTGTAATAGGCGACAGGAGTTACCGCATAAAAGCAAATGCCAGCGACGAGGAATCGGTACGCCGTACACTAAAAACTATAAACGATAAGATAATTGAGTTTAAAACCCAGTTTTCTGGAAAAGATATGCAGGATTATATTGCCATGGTACTTATATGGTATGCCACCCAGGCATCAGTAAACAACAGCAACCCCGCTTTAGAAAATGAAGTTACCGAGGCCTTGTTGAAAATAGAAGAGCAACTGGATAAAATGTTATAAGTGCCCACTTACTTTAGTGGCAAAGCTATTGTAAAGGTAGTACCCTGATGAGGCAAACTTTTAACTTTCAGCTCTCCGTTATTTGATTTTATAAAATCTCTGCAAATAACTAAACCCAGGCCGGTGCCCGTTTCTTTGTTGGTGCCCAGCGTGGTGTAATATTCATTATTAAAAACTTTTCTCAATGCATCCGGTGCCATTCCTACACCATTATCCTTAACGCTAAGCATTACAGAATTGTCGTTCACAACAGAAAATATTTCGATTCTACCACCCGATGGAGTAAATTTTATCGCATTAGCTACCAGGTTACGCATCACTATTTTCAACATCTGGCCATCCGCATATGCATAAGTATTATGCGGTACGTTATTTTTAAGGGTAATATTTTTTTTGCCTGCCCGGTACAGCAAATGTTTGCAGGTTGTGGCGGCAATGTCATTTAATTCTATTTGCTCCATCATTACGCGGTTATCTTTAAACCTGTCTTTACCCCAATTCAGCAGGTTTTCCATCACTTCGGTACAATTATCTAATTCGTTACTCAGGCCCGGGAGTTGGTGTATTAATTCATCGTTGGTAATATAGCCAAGTCTTAAAGCATCAAACATGTTTTTAAGAGAATAAACAGAAGTGCGCAGGTCGTGGGATATAACTGAAAATAATTTTGATTTTACCTGGTTAAGTTCCGTCAATTCGTGGGTAGTGTGTTTCAGGTTTTCGGCTTGCATACTCAGCGTTTCATTTTTTGCCTCTATTTCGATTTCTCTTTCGTTCAGCACTTTATTTTTTTCTTTAACCGATTTCTCATAAATTCTTACCTGGTATTTAATAAGGTATAAAGAAGAAAAAAACATTAAAAAAGCTATGAGATAATTAAAAATAATGAGGTAAAAATTGGCGGCATTGGTTTGTGTATAGTCAAAACCCTTTTGAAATATAAAATGAATGATTAAAAAAAATACCAGGCAGTACAAAAAGGCCATGATAATATTTTTTAAACGGTGCAAAAAAAAGAAACTGAACATCATGTACAGCAGTACAAACATATCCAATCCATTATCTTTTGATGACCAGCTTACCAGCGCCAGCAACGGGGGTATTACAATAAATGAAGCCAGCGTAGCAATTTTAAACAATTGTTTGTGCATTGCCCAAATCATGCAGGCAAAAAAAAGGGTTAGCGAAAAATTGATAATTAAGGCAGCTATATGATAATATATTGGCGTAAACAATGCGATGTATATAAACCGCAGCAATGAAAGTAAGAGCGCTAAAAAATTAAGCTGATTAAAAACAAATATCCTTTTCTTTATGTGCCCGGGGAATTTTTCATCAAACCCGGTGGCTGCAATTTTTTGTTGTATAATGGTAAAAAAATACATTTTTCTCATTATAAAATTTAAAGAGTACTTAATTAATAAACGCTGCAAATTTTCTTATAGTACAAAATTAAAATATTATTAAGTGATCTTTTCAATTATTATTTTCAAAGTTTTTAATATATTAGTGCAGATACGGAACGCTACGCAGCAGTGGCGGCAGCTATCTCTCAACAATTTTCTTATCTTCGCTAACTAACTATCTCATTTATAAATATGAATGAAGAGAGATTTGATAAAATTGTGAACCGTTTTAAAACAAAAACTTTCAATGGAACCAAACATACTTTCCATCATCATTGGCATAATTGCCCTAATAATTGGGGCAGTACTGGGTAAATTACTTTTTGCCAAAAACACCAAAAAACAAGTTGAAGATGCCGAGCAACAAGCTCAAAAAATTATTGCCGATGGCCAGTTACAGGCCGAAAATCTTAAAAAAGAAAAACTTTTAGAAGCCAAAGAAAAATTTGTGCAGCTTAAGGCAGAACACGACCGTGATGTAATGCAACGCAATCAAAAAATTATTGAAGGCGAAAGCAGGATAAAGCAAAAAGAGCAATCCCTCAATCAAAAAGACCAAAACCTGGAAAAACAGGTAAAAGACAATGAGGCCATAAAAGAAACGCTTAACCGCCAGATTGAAGTGGTGAACACCAAAAGAACCGAGCTGGAAAAACACCAGGAAGAGCATATTCGCAGGCTTGAAAAGGTTGCCGGCCTTAGTGCCGAAGATGCGAAAGCCCAACTGATTGAAAGCCTTAAACAAGAGGCGCATACCAAAGCCATAGCCATACAGCAGGAAATAATTGAAGATGCAAAACTGAAGGCCAACAAAGAAGCCCGTAAAATAGTAATTCAAACCATACAGCGCACGGCCGCCGAAGCAGCCATTGAAAATGCCATTACCGTTTTTAATTTAGAAAGCGACGAAATAAAAGGCTCTATCATTGGCCGTGAGGGCAGAAATATCCGGGCCATTGAAGCAGCAACAGGAGTAGATTTGATTGTGGATGATACGCCTGAAGCAATTGTACTTTCTAGTTTTGATCCTTTGCGCAGGGAAATTGCCCGTTTGTCTTTACAAAGATTAGTTGCAGATGGCCGCATACATCCGGCACGTATTGAAGAGGTGGTTGAAAAAACAAAGAAACAGTTAGACGATCAGGTAATGGAAATTGGCGAACGTACCGCAATGGAACTGGGTGTACATGGCCTGCATAAAGAACTGATAAGGATGGTAGGCAGAATGCGTTTCCGTTCTTCTTATGGCCAAAACCTGTTGATGCATAGCAGGGAAACCGCTAATTTATGCGCCATCATGGCGGCAGAACTGGGTATGAATCCTAAATTAGCCAAGCGTGCAGGCTTGTTGCATGATATAGGCAAAGTACCTGATGAGGAAACCGAATTAAGCCACGCTTTATTGGGTGCAAAACTTGCTGAAAAATATGGCGAAAACCCTGCTGTAGTAAATGCTATTGGGGCCCACCACGATGAGATGGAAATGCAATATGTAATTTCTCCTATTATACAGGCCTGCGATGCCATAAGTGGTGCAAGGCCTGGGGCAAGAAGAGAAATTATGCAGCAATATATTCAACGCATAAAAGATTTAGAAAATTTGGCCATGGCTTATACCGGCGTAGAAAAAGCGTACGCTATACAAGCCGGAAGAGAATTAAGGGTAATTGTAGAAGCTGATAAGGTTACAGATGGAGATAGCGATAAACTGAGTTTTGAAATTGCGCAGAAAATACAAACAGAAATGACATTTCCCGGGCAAATTAAGGTTACGGTTATCAGGGAGAAGAGAAGTGTCAATGTGGCCCGTTAAAGTAAAAAGCTTTTTTTAAAATTAAATATCCGGCAACTTTAAAGATGCCGGATATTTAATTTTAGGCCCATACCTGCTTGAGTCTTTAATTCGGCAGGAAACTCCGAACACTTGTGTTAATTGCTAATATTTTTCATGCTTGTAAAAAAACTGTCTCAAATTAAAAAAACTGCAAACTTCAAACTGAAAACTGAAAACTTTCCCATACCTTTGCCGTCCGTAAAAAAATAAGAATTATGAACGCAGTAGAATTTGTTCATGAGCAGTTGACCACAGTGCCAACGCTCCCCAAGTTTAAAGCAGGTGATAACATCACTGTAAATTATAAAATTGTAGAAGGTACTAAAGAACGTATCCAAAGCTTTAAAGGCGATGTTATCAAGCGCCAAGGCGTAGGAGCTACTGCATCTTTTACAGTACGTAAAATGAGTGATGGTGTAGGAGTAGAACGCTTATTCCCGATATTTTCACCTAACATCGAGAGTATTGTGTTAAATAAAGTTGGTAAGGTTAGCCGGGCTAAATTATATTATCTGCGTGAAAGAAGTGGTAAAAGTGCCCGTATCAGGGAAAAGCGTATGGCTGTTGCTAAATAACAACTGTTTAATATATAAATAACAAAAATGCAAAAACTATTTTAAGTTTTTGCATTTTTGTTAAAACATTGTGTATTTTGGCATTCCGATTGCATTTATCGATTAAAAAATCACACCTCTGATATAAAATTTTACCCCTTTTTTATTTTTAACCGTTAAACCCATTTAATTATGAGAAGTATTATGCTCACTTTTATTGCCATTACCGTTATTTGTTTTTTTATTTCCTGTGCACGGGGCATTACAACCGAACAAGCTGCTAATGGCAGGGCAAGGTGTGGCAAAAATTATATCAGATAGATTTTCTGCTGTTAACTGTGGGTTAATAAGATTTGATATTTATTCTAAGAAGTAAATAATTGATTTATCTTTACAGTCTAAAATTTTTTTATGACAAATTCAATTTTTTTATTCTCAATGCCTGGTGGCGGAGAATTAATTTTAATAATAGTAGTGGTGTTATTAATGTTTGGCGGTAAAAAAATTCCGGAGTTAATGAGGGGTATTGGGCGTGGAATGCGTGAATTTAATGATGCTAAAAACAATGTAAAGAGCGAGATTGAAGAAGGCATGAAAGAAAAAGAAACTACTAAACAACAGTTACCACAACAGTAAACAAATTGTTTTTTTTATCGGCTGAAACTATTCCAGTGCATTATCTGGGACAGTTTCAGCCGATTGTATATACACCCTAAGCGCTTTAGCTAATGACCGCATTCACAAATATACACAACTATCAAAAAAAATTATCGGCTGATACACTGAATTGTGTGGAAGTTGTAAATTTTTATCTGCAGCAAATAGAGTCAAAGAAAAAATTGAATGCATTTACAGAAGTTTATGCAGCATCGGCAATAAAAAAAGCAGGTGAACTTGATGCCGCCAGAAAAAATGGTGAGCCTTTAAAAAAACTGCATGGTGTGGTTGTGGCTATAAAAGATGTTATTTGTTATAAGGGCAAAAAAATTACAGCAGCCTCAAAAATTTTAGATGGTTTTACCAGCGTGTATACCGCTACGGCAGTACAACGATTACTGGATGAAGATGCCATAATTATTGGCAGTTGCAATTGCGATGAATTTGCAATGGGCAGCACTAACGAAAACTCCGCTTACGGAAAAGTATTAAATGCTGCAGACGAATCAAAAGTGCCGGGAGGATCTTCAGGAGGAAGTGCCGTAGCAGTGCAGGCCGGCTTGTGCATGATTAGTTTAGGCAGCGATACCGGTGGGTCTGTACGGCAACCTGCAGATTTTTGCGGTATTGTAGGCATCAAACCATCTTATGGCCGTATTTCCCGTTATGGATTAATTGCTTACGCTTCTTCTTTCGATCAAATAGGCATATTTAGCAACAACATTGAAGATGCTGCCCTGTTACTGGAAGTAATGGCTGGTGCAGATGATTTTGACAGTACTGCACTGCAACCTGAAATTGAAAGCCCAAGTTGGAATATAACTAAAGCATTAAAGCAAAGAGAAGAAAAAAAATATAAGATCGCTTACTTTAAAGCAGCGCTATTTCACCAATCTCTAGATAAAGAAATACAACAAAACATTTTAAGGCTCATTGATAAATTAAGGGAGGCCGGTCATACTATTGTTGAAGTTGACTTTGATCTTTTAGATTATGTAGTGCCTGCTTATTATGTTTTAACTACCGCCGAAGCCAGCAGCAACCTTAGCAGGTATGATGGGGTGAGATTTGGAAAACGTACTGAAGATACCCAAGCTGACTTAGCTGATTTTTACAAACAAACCCGGAGTACAGGTTTTGGTAAAGAAGTACAACGCCGGATTATGCTGGGTACATTTGTTTTAAGTACCGGATATTATGATGCCTATTTTAGCAAAGCGCAGCAGGTGCGCCGGATTTTAGTAGATAAAACCAAGGCCATATTTGCTGATTATGATGCCATTATAATGCCCACCAGCCCCAACACAGCATTTTCATTTGGCGAAAAATCGAGTGACCCAATAGCCATGTACCTGGCAGACATTTATACCGTTTTTGCTAATTTAGCCGGCTTGCCCGGCATTTCCATACCATTATTTAAACATAGTAATAACATGCCTTTTGGTTTACAGATTATGACGGCCAAAAAAGATGAACTAACTTTGCTGCAATTATCAGATCACCTGGTACAACATTATAAAACTTATCAGCATCTTAGCAATTGATGAAAATTATTTTTACCATATTTATTACCTTCCTTTTTCTTTTGCCTAAAGCAGGTGCGGAAATCAAGTGGTACAATGTTCAGGAACAAGAGCAGCAAACGCCACAAATTGACACCACGCCTGCAAATGAAAAAATTAAGGAAGAAATAATTGATGAGGTAGTTAAAGCCAAAACACCTCCGCCAAAAGATAAAGTGCAATATTTTAGCCAGGTTACCAAGTATGGTTTTAAAAATTTATTTTCAAAATACAGTTACAATACCACGCTTTCATATTCATCGCAGGTAAACCCAAGCGCCACAGTTTTTATACAGGATTATATGAAAGCCCATGGCACTTATCTTACTAAAATGAAAGGATGGGGCCAGCCCTATTTTAATTTAATTGAAGGCATTTTAAACCAATATGGTTTACCCAGAGAATTAAAATACATTGCGGTTATAGAATCTAACTTAAGTACTGCTGCCACCAGCAGTGTTGGCGCCGGCGGGCCCTGGCAGTTTATGCCCTATACCGCCAGAGATTATGGATTAGTTGTAAATGGCGCATACGACGAAAGAAGGGATTATTATAAAAGCACTCATGCTGCTTCACGGTATCTTTTATCTTTATACAAACAATTTCACGATTGGTTGTTGGTGATGGCGGCATACAATGGAGGGCCTGGCCGGGTTTACAGCGCCATTAAAAAAAGTGGCAGCCGCAATTTTTGGAATTTGCAATATTATCTACCGGCAGAAAGCAGAACTTATGTGAAGCGTTTTATTGCTACTCATTATATAATGGAAGGCAGCGGCGGTATTACTACAGTATCCAATACCAATGGTACTAATGGCACTGTTTATAAAAGCACAAATGGTGCTAATCCATTTGATACCAAACCTCAACTATCTTCCGGGGAATTAGAAACCGTAGCCACTCAAGCAATTTCGGGTAAATATAATTCTCTGGTTATTGCAAAAAATTTAGCAATGGATATTGTACAGTTCAATCATTATAATCCCGAGTTTGATTATATGATGAACAACAATGGCAATTACGATTTACGTTTACCTCCGGAAAAAATGCAACTTTTTCAAACCAATAAGTACATTATTTTAAATGAGTGTGTTCAATTGTTATTAGGCGATGGAAATGTAAGCAACCATCAAACTTTTTATCCGGCAGTAAAAACAAAAAAAGAAAAGAAAAGGGGAAAAGTAAAATAATTACTCCAGCACTTTCCTCATTGCTTCCGCTTTCAGCAAACATTCTTCATACTCCTTTTCAGCATCACTGTAAAAAGTAATACCACTGCCGGCATTAAACGAAAGGTATTTAGCCGTTGCGTTATAAAATATACTTCTTATCACTACATTAAAATCAAAACCTGCCTGTCCGGCAGTCAGGTCTCCAGCAGGTTTTATATAACCAATAGCGCCGGAAAATAATCCACGTTTGGTTTGCTCGTATTGCTCTATTAATTCCATCACTCTTTTTTTGGGGGCTCCGGTCATGCTGCCCATGGGGAAAGTTGCTTTTATAATATCTACCCAATCAATATCATCTTTTACCTGGCCGCTTATTGTACTTATCATTTGGTGTACCTGCGGAAAACTATACACCCCAAACAGTTCCTCTACTTTTACGGTGCCCTCCTTACATACTTTGCTTAAATCGTTTCGCACCAAATCTACCACCATTACATTCTCACTTTTTTCTTTTTGGTTGGCAGATAAATAATTTTTGTTTTGCAAATCTTTTTCTTTGTTTACCAAATCTCGTTTACTGGTACCTTTTATGGGTTGAGAAAATATTTTACTGCCTTCTTTTTTTAGATATCTTTCGGGGCTGGCACAAATGCAAAATTTATCTTCCAGTTTATACAAAGCTGCAAACGGGTTGGGAGAAAGTTGTATTAACTTATGATAAACGTACAGCGGATCTATTACAGCATCTTCTGCAAAAAATTCCTGGCAAAAATTTATTTCGTAACAATCGCCACGTAAAATGTGCTGTTGCAATTTTTGTACAGTATCAATATAAGCTGTTTTTGAAATCCTGTTTTTAATATCAAGAGGAGATTTGTTATTGGCAGTAATAGTTGATGATTCGGATTGTATAACATCAAAAATTTTCTGTGCACTTTCTTCACAAAAAATATGTACTTCTTTTTCTGTAAGTTTCAGTACAACTTGCGGCTCAAAAAAATGCATGTCATCAAATCCAATTCCATCAAAATTTGCAGAGAATAAATTTTCTGTTTCGTTTTTTAAATCGTAACCCAGGTGACCAAACAACCAGCCATTGTTTTCTTTATAAAAATCTTTTAATTTCTCAAAAGCGTTGCCACTCTGCAGTGTAATATTTTTTTTGTCCGTAGGATTCTGTGAACATCCAACAGCAAGTAAGCATTCAAAAGCCGGTGCACTAAAATTATAATGCTGATTATCCAGTAAACAAAAAATGTTGAACCGGTTTGCCCAGTTCAACATTTGTATCCTGAAATCAGTAAAACTATGCAGCGCAAAAATTTCAGGGCTTGTGTTCACTTTATAATTTCTTATTCCCCCTTTTGGGGATACGGCATTTAAAAATCATCATCATCATCAAAACCATTACCCCCTCCTAAATCGTCAAGGCCAAGATCTTTAAAATCGTCATCCATTTTTAAATCATCATCTTCTCCTTTACCTGGCTTTTTGCCGGTAGTTTTTTTTGCTTTTGATTTTGGCACATCAAACTCATCAAAATCAGGATCCCAGTTATCTTCCTCTTCAGGCTTTTCCCAATCATCTGCTACTTCAACGTCATCATCTTCCTCATCATCATCATCTGATTTACCTTTTTTCTTTGATGCACCTTTCCCCTTTGCAGGTTTGGTATCCATTTCTTCGTCATCATCTAAATCGTCATCATCTTCGTCATCAGTTTTCTTTGGCGATTTTTTTGCAGATGTAACTTCGGTAACTGCAGTTTTTTTTGCAATTATTTTTTTTTCTTTTTCAGGTTTTGTTGCCATAAATTAAACAGGTTATTACTGTAAAATTTGTACGAGTTTTTTAAACTGCCAAAAATATTTTCAACTTTTTTAAAAAAATAATTATGCCACAACAATTTGGTCTCTTCCGGGGCCGTTGCTGATGTATTTTACAGGCACTTTTAAAAAGCTATTTAAGTATTCAATGTAAGTTTTCATCTGCGCCGGAAGTGATTCATAATCAGTTAAAGCGGTAATGTCGGTCTTCCACCCTTCAAAACTTTTATACACAGGTTCAATAGCCACTTTATTCATTTGAAAAGGTACATAATTTTTTGCTTCTCCATTCACATTATATCCATTGCACACTTTTAATTCATCTAAGTTATCTAAAATATCTGCCTTGGTCATAATTATTTGCGTAACGCCGTTAATCATGCAGGCAAATTGCAATGCTACCAAATCAATCCAGCCGCAGCGCCTTGGCCTGCCGGTGGTGCTGCCAAATTCATTCCCGGTTTTTCTTATCAATTCTCCTGTTTCATCGTGCAACTCTGTAGGAAAAGGCCCGCTGCCCACCCTTGTACAATAGGCTTTTGAAACGCCAAACACTTCTTTTATTTTTTGTGGGGCAATGCCCAAGCCCGTACACACACCAGCCGAGATTGTACTGCTGCTGGTAACAAACGGGAATGTTCCAAAATCTACATCCAGCATACTACCCTGTGCACCTTCGGCCAAAACTCTTTGCCCCTGCTGAATTTTATCATTAATAAAATATTCGCCATTTACAATTTTAAATTCTCTTAAAAATTCTATAGCTTCAAAAAACTCTTCTTCCCATGCACTAATGTCTTCCTGAAAATTAAAACTCTCCAATATTTTCTGGTGCTTCAGGCGCAGCTTAATATATTCTGTAGTAAAACTTTTGTCTAATAAATTACCCACACGCAAACCATTGCGGCCGGTTTTATCCATATAAGCCGGGCCAATTCCTTTTAAAGTACTGCCTATTTTCTCCTTGCCTTTACTCAATTCACTCGCTTTATCAATAGCACGGTGCGTTGGCAAAATTAAATGCGTACGTTCGCTGATGTACAAATTCTTTTTATAATTTACGCCAAAAGCTGCCACGTTTTCGCACTCCCGTTTTAGGGTAACGGCATCCAGCACTACGCCGTTGCCTATAAGGTTAGTTTTACTTTCATGAAAAATACCACTGGGTATTTGGTGCAGTACAATTTTCTTTCCGTCTACATACAGCGTATGCCCGGCGTTTGGCCCGCCCTGAAACCTGGCTACCACATCATAATTATCCGCAAAATAATCTACTATTTTCCCTTTCCCTTCGTCGCCCCATTGCAGGCCTAATATTACATCAACCATAAAAAAGATTTACCCCTATCCCCTAAACGGGGAACATGGGAAGATTATATTTTATTTATTTTTTTAATGAGCATTAATTTTTCATGGCATCATCGTTGTGCCACTCCCTTGTACCGCATACCAATGTGGAACTTTATTGAAGCGGAGTATTGCAACCGTGTAAAAATAAATTGAAAAATAACAACCACCTAAAATGAATTGCGTTTGTTTGAAAGTTGGGGAGAAAAGAATAGTTTATTGGTTTATTGGTTGATTAGTGAGTTGTTTAAAAAAGAGATGCCTGAAATTTTAAAATCTCAGGCATTATAAATTATTCAAAAAAAATTATCCATTAATAGCTACGCCACTTTTAACATACTCAGCTTACTGGTGCTAAATTTACGCATGGCATATTCTAGAGTAACTTCAAATGTTTTTACTTTTTGAGAAGGCAGCTCATACATAGCATCGGTTAAAATACTTTCGCAAATACTGCGCAGGCCACGGGCTCCTAATTTATATTCCAATGCTTTTTCTACCATAAAATCGTACACGGCGGGTTCAAACTTTAATTCTATCCCTTCTATATCAAACAGGCGGGTAAATTGTTTTATTAATGCATTCTTTGGTTCGGTTAAAATGCTGCGTAGGGTTACTGCGTCCAAAGGATTTAAATAAGTTACCACTGGTAAACGGCCAAGCAATTCTGGTATCAAACCAAAATGTTTTAGATCTACAGCATTTACAAAATGTAATAAATTGTTGTGCTGATACTCCTGCAATTCTTTATTTACATTAAACCCGATGGCGTTGGTATTTACCCGGCGTGCAATAATTTTATCTACTCCGTCAAAGGCGCCGCCACAGATAAATAAAATATTTTGGGTATTAACTTTTATTAATTTTTGTTCCGGATGTTTTCTTCCGCCCTGTGGTGGTACCAGCACCTCGGTGCCTTCCAGCAATTTTAATAATCCCTGCTGCACTCCTTCGCCGCTTACATCCCTGGTTATTGAAGGGTTATCGCTTTTACGGGCAATCTTGTCTATCTCATCAATAAATACAATGCCTTTTTCAGCTGCGTTTACATCGTAATTACAGGCCTGTAATAACCGGCTCAGCATACTTTCTACATCTTCACCCACATAACCGGCTTCGGTAAACACGGTAGCATCCACAATGGCAAATGGCACATTCAACATACGGGCAATCGATTTTGCCAATAATGTTTTTCCTGTACCGGTTTCACCCACCATAATGATATTGCTCTTTTCAATCTCTACATCATTTTCTATTTTTTGATTCAATCTTTTGTAATGATTGTACACCGCTACAGCTAATATCTTTTTTGCATCATCCTGACCAATAACATATTCATCCAAAAAAGTTTTTATTTCAACGGGTTTTTTTACAATTAATTTGTGTGCAGCGGGATGAGCATGTTTAGCATCGGTGGTGTTGCCCAGTTCCTGCTCAATTATTTCTTCGGCATGCTCTACACAATTTTCGCAAATATGCCCGTCTTGCCCGGCTATTAATATTTTAACTTCGTCCCGGCTGCGGCCGCAGAAAGAACAATGTAAAGTTTGTTGTTTTGCCATTATTATATTGTTATTTGCTGTTGTTTAAGGTTATGTTTTACAAAGATACAAAAGCAGTGTTTAGAATCTTAACAGGCAGACAATATTAAGGATAAAAATGTTGCTTTTACATAGTGCGCTTGCCATAAATTTTTACCGCATTAAAAATTTAAAATGTATGTCAGTTGCCCTGAACCTGTTTCAAATGCTTTTGCAGCATTTGCTTAAGCTGCCTTTTTACTATTGCACCCATGGTTTTGCATTGGGCAAACGTATTATTTTTAAAGTGTTCGTTCAGCTCTTCTCTTAAAATTTTCACTTTATAATTTTCAGACAGTTCATCATGTGCCATAATATTCAGTAATTCCATCAGCTGTTTACGGCTGGCAATTACCCGGTAAGCCATTGTAGTACGCTCCTCCGTTTGATATTGTTCAATTACTTCTGGGCTAAGACTTTTTAAAACAAGATCAACATAATCAAAATTTTCTTTGTAAAACTGCGGCAGGTAAAGATTTTTCTTTCCTTCGTAACATTGCTGATCAAAATCTATGGCCCTTAGCCGGTATTGATAATCTTCAATATCCGGCGTAATATCCACTACAAAATTGTAACTACGCATATCACCCAGCAACCTGGCAAAACAACGTTCATTAAATTTTACAAATTCCTTGGCAATGCGTATTTTATTGGTTTCAGGCAGTTTCATATAATCCAGCAAAAAAATATCGCCGGGTATGCCGGGTATATGTTCTTCAACCAAAGTATTTTTATGGTGTAAAAAAGTAATGCGGTTAGGCGATAATAAATGCTCCAGTTCCAACCCGTAAATTCTGGAAGCATCAGCTGCTTTAATATAGTAATGATCGTAGTTATCGTTTACCTTATTTTTAATTCTTATCCTAAAGGGAACACTGTTGCCAAATTCACAAAAGTCAATTCTCTCTACATCTAAATGTTTAATATAACTCAGGTTACCCTCTGTTTTTAAAATGGCGTATGTTTTAATGAGGCCTTCTTTTAAAAATTCCATTTCTTTTAAATCGTACACTGCATTTTCCCAATGGGTAAATTTTCCATGCTTATCTTTTAAAGAAGTAGCGTAACGATAGTTCAGCAAATCTTTGTAAACCATAGGCAATTTAATATCCCTGCCATAATTGCGTAAATAATGCAGCAAACCTTCACTTACAGGAAAAAGGTCTTTTTTCATTAAAGGCCTGTCTGTTTCCTGGCTAAGTTTTGCATTGATGATTTCGTTAAACTGCATACTGTAAAGTTAGGTGGGTTACTTATGATAACACAACAGAAAAAAAAACTGCTCCGGAAGGAGCAGTTGAATACTTGTATAATAGAGCATTTTATAATTTATCAAGAGTGGCATCTACAATACCGTACGCAATAGATTCTTTTGCACCCATCCAGTAATCCCTGTCGAAATCTTTTAGTACTTTTTCATAAGTTTGGCCACAATTTGCCGCCAGTATTTGTGCACCCATTTCTTTTGTTTTTTCCATTTGATGCGCCATAATTTCCAGATCGGCACTGGTACCCTGGCCGCCGCCACTGGGTTGGTGAATCATCACTTCGCCATGAGGGAAAATATACCGGCGGCCTTTGGTACCCCCACTCAATAAAATACTGCCCATGCTTGCCGCCATACCCATACAAACGGTGCTTACCGGCGAGCTGATCATTTGCATGGTATCATAAATTACCATACCACTTACAACCATCCCTCCGGGGCTGTTAATGTAAAATGTAATTTCTTTACCGGGATCAATGGCTTCTAAATACAGTAACCTTGCTGTTATATCTTTAGCGCTTTTATCATCAACCACGCCCCATAAAAATATTTTTCTTTGCTCAATAAATTTTTTATCAAATTGCCAGCCGCTCATCATTTTTTCCATTGGGTTTTCGGGCAAATCTTTTGGATTGTCATCTTCGTCTTCGTTTCTTATTGTTCTGTTGTATAAATTCATTTTTTAAATGTTTAGAAGTTTAGTGTTTAGGAGTTAAGGCCTGTAAGCTACCAACGGCCAACTTTTAACCATCAACGTTTTTTTATTTATCTTTTTTTAATTTTCTTGGATTCATTAATAACACCTCGTCAATTAAACCATATTCTTTAGCTTCTGTTGAGGTCATCCAGTAATCCCGGTCGCAGTCTGCAGCAACTTTATCGGCTGGCTGGCCGGTATGAAAGGCAAGGATATCATACAGTTCTTTTTTTATTTTTCTTATTTCATTTACTGTAATCTGTATGTCGCTGGCCTGGCCTCCTGCTCCGGCACTTGGCTGGTGCATCATAATACGGCTATGCTTAAGCGCTGTTCGTTTTCCCTTTGCGCCGGCACACATTAATACTGCCCCCATACTTGCGGCCATGCCTGTACAAATGGTTGCAATATCTGGTGTTATAAACTGCATGGTATCGTACATACCCAATCCAGCATAAACTCCACCGCCCGGGCTGTTGATGTACATTTGTATATCACGGGTTCTGTCGGTACTTTCTAAAAAAAGTAATTGTGCGGTAACAATATTAGCAACTTCATCGCTTATGGGATAACCTAAAAAAATAATCCTGTCCATCATCAGCCTGCTGTACACATCCATTACCGCAACATTCATAGGCCGTTCTTCAATAATATTTGGAGTTAAATTGGTTACATTATGTTTGATATATCCATCCAGAACATTACTGTTTATCCCTTTATGCTTTACTGCATATTTCTGAAACTCTTTTCCAAAATTCATATTTATTAAGATTAATTATAGTTACAAATATAGTTGATAGTTGTTAGTGTT
>JAYURK010000163.1:0-33059 GCA_043756235.1 Ferruginibacter sp.
TTTACCATCGGCAATTTCGTCAAACTCTTTTTCTATTTCGGCAGTAAAATTATAATCCATTACCTGCGTAAAATGCTGGCTTAAAAAATCGGTAACCACCAAGCCTAAATCGGTAGGGAATAATTTATTTTTTTCGGCACCGGTATTTTCCTGCTCGGTAACTTTTACAATTTTATCATCTTTCAGTTTCATGATACGGAAATCTCTTTTCACACCTTCCTTTTCTTTTTTCTCTACATAAGTTCTTTTAATAATGGTACTGATAGTGGGAGCGTAGGTACTTGGCCGGCCAATGCCCAGCTCTTCTAATTTTTTTACCAACGATGCCTCAGTATATCTTGCACCGGGTCTTGTAAATCTTTCGGTGGCCAGCATTTGATTAAAAACTAAAACCTGCCCGACAGTTAAATTGGGTAAGCGGCTTTCATCATCATTATTTTCTGCATCATCATCGTCGCTGCTTTCTAAATACACTTTTAAAAAGCCATCAAATTTTATTACCTGTCCGCTTGCTGTTAACTCTTCGCTATTGGTACTGATATTTATTTTAGCTGTGGTATTTTCTAATTCTGCATCCGCCATTTGTGAGGCAATCGTACGTTTCCAAATTAATTCATACAAACGGTTGAGGTCAAAATCATCTACCGATTTATTTTGCATGTATGTGGGGCGTATAGCTTCATGCGCTTCCTGTGCACTTTCGTTTTTGTTTTTGTATTTGCGTATTTGTAAATATTTATCGCCAAAACTTTTCCCTATCTCGGTTTTAATGGCATCCATGGCAGTTTCACCAAGGTTCACACTGTCGGTACGCATATAAGTTATCTTACCACTTTCGTATAACTTTTGTGCAAGCAACATGGTTTTGCTAACACCATAACCTAATTTCCTGCTGGCTTCCTGCTGTAAGGTTGATGTGGTAAAAGGTGCAGCAGGTGTACGTTTGCCCGGCCTTACCTGTACATCTTTAACAGTGTATTTTGCGCCAATACAACTTTGTAAAAATTTTTCTGCATCAGTAGCCTGGTTAAATTTGCCACCTTCGGCTTTAAAATTTACGCTGCGGTTATTCATATCCGTTGCAGCCAGCGATGCTTCAATTTTAAAACTGGCAACTGGTGTAAATTGATTGATCTCTCTTTCTTTTTCTACAATTAATTTTACCGCCACACTTTGTACCCTGCCAGCACTTAAGCCACCTTTCATTCCAATCTTTCTCCATAACACCGGACTCAATTCAAAACCCACAATTCTATCCAGCACACGGCGTGCCTGTTGTGCATTTACTAAATCCATATTAATAGTACGTGGATTAGCTACAGCTTTTTGAATAGCAGGTTTTGTAATTTCATGAAACACTATCCGCTTGGTAGTTTTTGGATCAAGCTTAAGCACTTCTGCCAAATGCCAGCTTATACTTTCTCCTTCACGGTCCTCATCAGATGCAAGCCACACTTCATCACTTTTTTTTGCCAGTGCTTTTAAATCGTTAACCACTTTTGTTTTATCGGGAGATATAATATACTTGGGTTGAAAATTGTTGTTGATGTCAATACCCATATCATTTTTCTCCAGGTCACGTATGTGGCCAAAGCAACTTTTTACTTCAAAGTCTTTTCCTAAAATGCCTTCAATGGTTTTGGCCTTTGCCGGACTTTCTACTATCAATAAGTTTTTTGCCATATGCCGTATCTCCGCCAGCTGGCGGAGGACTGATTGTGTTTTGTTAATAATATTGTTACCAGCTTTATTAATTCTATTTAACATCGTTGCGTCGGCCGCAGGCCCCTGTGGGCACTCTTCAACATTAACGCTATGCTGAACTTTAATTATGTTTTATTAATTATGTTGTTCCAAAAATATCCTCCCCGGCTCCACAAAAATCTTCTCCATCATCTTCTCCTTTTCCCCCTTTTGGAACATCCCGATTTTTCGGGAAGGGGATAGGGGCTTGATGGGGGTTTCTACTGCAATATTAGTTTAAAATTGAAAAATCAAAATTTTTCTTCTAAACGAAAAAAAATATTTTAAATTTTACAGAAAGTTAAGGATGGCTTTTTTCACTGTAGCATCGTGGTAAATTTTACGATGTCCCAGGCCTTTGGTGATAACGAAGTTTATATTGCTATGGTTGTCTGCTTTAACTTTTAAGGCATCACTCAAAGGCGTAATATCATCATCTTCATCATGCAGCCACAATATTTGTGCAGTAATATTTTTTAAGGCACGCCTTACCGAAAACCATTCGGTGGGTTTACCACTTTTTTTAAAAATAATATTGTCAAATTCTTTTCTTATGGCCGGGTTTTTAATTTTAAGTATAGCCAAAGCGCCATCAATTGCAGAGGTGGTTTCTGTAGCCGGGGCAATAAAAACAATTTTGGTGTTAGCATCATGCGCTATATTTTCCATGGCCAGGCTTAAGCCAATACCGCCAAAGGAGTGTGCAATAAAACTATTAACCGGCCCGTACAGTTCCACCGCTTTAGCAATCATGTGGCTGTATTCAAGTGCATTGGTGGTGGTGCCTTCGCTGTGGCCGTGCGCCGGTGCATCAAACGATAATACTTCGTATCCTTTTTTTATTAAAGGATTCACATACCTGTCGAATTTTTGCGCTGCCGAGCTAAAGCCGTGCAGCAATAAAACTTTTTTTGGTTGTGGATGATTCCACCGATGGCCGTGTACCAAAAGGTTATTAATCGAAAATTGTAAAGGCTCGGCATTTTTCGGTTGTTCCTTGCGTTTAGGTTTACCAAAAGGCGTGCAAAATATTTCAAAGGCGTTTGCTGCTGCTTTTTTTTTAGACAGCAGTGATAATATTTTTATTTTTGTTTTAATATAAGAAATGCCTATTTTTTGCGTTAATTTCATATTACAAAGATAGTGCTATGAAAATCGTTATAATAGGTTCGGGCAATGTTGCTACAGTTTTGGGCAGGTTATGTAAACAAAATGGCCATTCCATTTTACAGATCATGAGCCGGAATATAGAAAATGCAAAACTACTTGCCGATGAATTAGGTTGCAGCTATACCAATTACGATGGCATTACAAATACAGATGCCGATATTTATATTGTTGCCATCAGCGATGGTGTTTTATTCGACCTCAATAAATCATTTAGCCTGGGCAATAAATTAATTGTACATACTGCTGGCTCGGTAACAAAGGATGTACTACTGGAAATTTCTACCAATTACGGCATTTTATATCCCTTGCAAAGTTTACGCAAAGAGATGGTGCAAATACCCGAGATACCCTTACTGATTGATGGCAACAGCGATGATGCCATTACCTTTTTAGAAGATTTTGCAAAAACTATTTCGCCTTATGTACAAAAGCTGCCCGAAGAAGAACGGTTTAAACTGCATGTAGCGGGAGTATTTGTAAATAATTTTACCAATCACCTGTATGCTGTTGCCGAAGATTTTTGCATAAAAGAAAACCTGGATTTTAAATTGCTGTATCCGCTTATTCAATCTACTGCTGGCCGGATAAAAGAAATTTCTCCCAAAAAAATACAAACCGGACCTGCCTACCGCAATGATGTATTTACTTTAGATAAGCACCTGCGTTTGCTTGCCGGCCATCCTAAATTAAAATACCTGTATCTTAAATTAACGGATAGTATCATGAACCCATGATCTTATTTAATTTGTGGGAGTAGATTATGGAGGAATGAAATGTTCAATATTCAAAATTCAATTTTCAATATTCAATAAAAGGCAGGAGCATTTAATTCCCAACTGCACACAGTTTTTGCAATAGCTTTCTATGCATTTTAATTGAGCGTTGAAGGTTGCTCATTGAATATTTGTTTTATTAACTTTGATACTTATACAGCGGAATTAATTATTTTCCTTCACCGGAAAAACAATATCTGTTCTTACTTTATAGGGATCTACAGGTTTGCCGTTTGCATCAACAGGGTCGCCGGCATAAATTTCATATGGCAGTCCTTTTGCCGTTCTTTTTTCTTCTTTCATTCTTTCTTTTATGGCATCGTAACCCTGGGTTAATAAATTGTAGGGGCCATAAAAATGCGCCATGGTTACACTGTCGGCCGTCATTTCTCTTACAAAAACTGTATTTCCAAATTTTGCCGGTCTTTTATCTACCGGTATGCCGGCTTCAAAAAAATAAGGGGGTTTATTGGTTTTATACCAGGCCATGGGTGCACCTGCCATTTTAAGCCCATTCTTTTTTAGTACTTCTGCCAGTTTAACGCCGTAAATCTGCGCCAGCTTTATACTAATGCGGTCGAATGTTTTAGCACTGTCTTTCATATACACTACAATTCTTTTTGGCGAAACAGTATCTAAAATATTAATAATGGCTGGTTTTTCAGGTTGCCCTGGCTCTACTTTTTTTTCGGGGTTAGTTCTAACTGCATCTACAGTATCCTTTGCAGGAGCTGCTGTTTTTTTATCATCGGCGTTACAACTACAAAAAAATATTATTACCGCCGCTATAATTTGCACTGTGCTTACTTTCTTTTTCATATTATGAGATGTTGAATAAAGGCGGAAGATAGTATAAAGTTTTTTAGTTTACAAGCTGTGGCAAATGGCTATTTTTTATTATTGAGCGCAATATTTTCCTTTATTAGTAATTTAAACTACGTTTGCAATCCGAAATTTGTGAAATATGTATACGATAACTTTTAAGTTTGAACAGAAAGGCCTGCAACCTATAACACTAAATAATATTGAACCGGATCAGTCTATTTTAGAAGTAGCTTTAAAAAATGATATCGACCTTCATCATAATTGTGGTGGTGTATGTGCCTGCAGTACCTGCCATTTGTATGTAAACGAAGGCGAAAATTTTGTAGAGGAATTAAGTGATAAGGAAGAGGATTTTATTGACAGGGCCATCAACCCACGGTTAAATTCACGCCTGGGTTGCCAGTGTGTATTGCTGGATGGGGAAGGAAATGTAACAGTTACTTTGCCCGATCAAACACAATTTTTAGGAGAATAAAAGGTTAACTGGTTGATTGGTTTATTAGTTTACCAGTTCTGCCGATCAACTACTTAACCAATTAACAAATAAACTAATCAACTAATCATGAGTTTTGAATTACCCATACACTGGAACGATCATGAAGATATTGCCATGAAGTTATACGAACGCTTTGGCGATGATTTTAATGAGAGCAGAATATACCGTATACGCTTTACCGATCTTTTAAAATGGATTTTAGAAATTCCAAATTTTGTAGGCAAGCCCGAAGAAAGCACCGAAGGCCATTTGGAAATGATACAGAGTACCTGGGTGTATGAGTGGAGGGATAATCAAAAATGATTTAGGATTTTAGATTGTCGATTGCAGATTTATTTGCATCATTTAAATCTAAAATCTGCAATCTAAAATTTGCAATTTATGCTGGAGCTTTTTAAACCCATAAAAACTTTTATTTTTGATGTGGATGGTGTGCTGGCCATCGACACTATGATTGTAATGCCCGATGGAGAACTGGTACGCAGCATGAACAGCAAGGATGGCTACGCCATGCAACTGGCTATAAAAAAAGGCTACAATATTATTATTATCACCGGCGGAAACTCCGAAGCCGTAAAACAACGATTGGTAAAGCTGGGTGTAAAAGCTGTTTTTTCAGGAGTGCACCACAAAGAAAAATTATTGCAGGAATATGCCCTGCAGCAAAATTTATCATTAACCGAAATGTTGTACATGGGCGATGATATACCGGATTATATGGCGATGAAACTGGTAGCCTTACCCTGTTGCCCAGCCGATGCAGTACCGGAAATTAAACAAATCTGCAAATACATTTCGCCATTTACGGGTGGCTATGGCTGCGGCCGGGATGTAATTGAAAAAGTACTTAAATTAAATGGCCATTGGGATGTTGATACCTCGCTTACTTCAACATAAACCTGCAGTTGCATTTTACTTTTAAATATTCATGTGCTACCTTCGGTACACAAATAACTTCATGAAATTAGTAACTGCATTTCTCCGCCTGGTACGATGGCCTAACCTGGTTTTTATTGTGGTTACACAAACGTTGTTTTATTATGTGGTGGTTATTCCTGTTTTTGAAGCCACGCAATCAATCCCGGCATTATCTCCACTGCTGTTTTGGTTTTTAGTTTTGTCCTCTGTTTTAATTGCAGCTGCAGGTTATATCATCAACGATTATTTTGATCTTAATATCGACAGGGTAAATAAACCGGATAAGCTGGTGGTGGAAAAAATTATAAAAAGAAGGTGGGCCATTATGTGGCATCTTATACTTTCATTTGCAGGATTTATAATTAGCTTATGGGTTTGTTTTAAGGTGGGAGATATTTATGCAGTGGCTGTAGCGGTTATTAATTTTTGCTGCATTATAGCGCTGTGGCTTTATTCAACTATTTATAAAAGAAAGTTACTTACTGGTAATATTTTAATTTCATTATTAACTGCATGGACGATACTGATTTTATATTTAATAAATATGAAAAGCTGGTATTTAACAAAAGTGATGTACCAGATTAGAAATGATTACGAAGTTGCCAGCACAAAACTTTTTAAATATGCTATTGTTTATGCCGGTTTTGCTTTTATTATTTCTTTAATAAGAGAAGTGATAAAAGATATGGAAGATATGGAAGGTGATGCCCGCTATGGCTGTAAAACTATGCCCATTGTTTGGGGCATACCGGCAACAAAAGTTTTTACTGCGGTGTGGTTAATTGTTTTATCGGCGGCTTTGGTTATACTACAACTTTATGCATTGCATTTGGGTTGGTGGTGGAGTGTGGTGTATTGTGCAGTTACTATTATTATCCCTTTGCTTTGGATACTCCGCAATTTATATAAAGCCCAGGTTGCAAAAGATTACCATCGTTTAAGTAATGCTGTAAAAATGGTTATGCTTGCCGGAATTTTATCAATGATCTTTTTTAGAATTTATGCTTAAAATAACAAAGCCAGCTAATTCCCCTTCAGGGGATAGGGGCATTATTCTTGCCTCACAATCGCCCCGGCGTAAACAATTATTAGAATGGGCTGAAGTGCCTTTTGAAATTATTGTAGCTGATACTGATGAAGCTTATCCGCAACATTTACCTGTTGAAGAAATTGCTGTGCATATTGCAAGAAACAAAGCTTTAGCTGTTCGTACAAAACTCCTGGAGGTTACTAAAACCCTCCGGGAGTTACCTCCGATACTAGCCGCCGATACCATTGTAGTTTTACAAAAAGAAATTATCGGAAAGCCAAAAGACAGGGAAGATGCTATCAATATTTTATCCCGGCTTTCGGGCAATCATCATAAAGTAATTACCGGTGTGGTAATTTTAAATAAAGAAGAAGAAATAGCTTTTGCCGATGTTACTGATGTGGAATTTCATGAGCTTACAAAAGCGCAAATTGAGTTTTATGTAGACAAATACAAGCCTTACGATAAAGCCGGCGCTTATGCTATACAGGAATGGATAGGCGTTGTTGGGATAAAAAATATTTCCGGCGATTTTTATAATGTAATGGGCTTACCCGTTAGCAGGGTTGTAAAGGCAATTAATTTGTTGAATTGTTGATTGGTTAATTGGTATATTAGTATTTTAATAAAAGTGTGAATCGGTAAAAGTGACCGCTCAACTATTTAACTAATAAACTAATAAACCCTTATGACGGAGCGCCTGCTGCAATACATCTGGCAATTTCAATACTTTAATAAAAGTGAACTGGCTACGGCAGAAGGAGAGTTGTTACAAATTATTCATCCGGGAAATTATAATACTAACCAGGGACCTGATTTTTTAGATGCTAAAATAAAAATTGGCGAAACTATCTGGGCGGGCAGTATTGAACTTCATATCAATTCTACAGACTGGAAAAATCATAAGCACAGCGGGGATGACAATTATAAAAATGTTGTATTGCATACCGTTTGGCAGCACGATGCAACAGTAAAACTGCCTTTTTCTACTTTTGTTTTAGAAGACAGGGTCTCAAAATTTTTATTAAAGAAGTACGATGAGCTGATGAATGCCAATAGTTTTATTCCCTGCCAAAAAACTATTCATCAAATAAATAGCCTCAACTGGATTTCGTGGAAGGAAAGATTACTGGTAGAAAGATTACAGCATAAATCAGCCATTGTATTTGATTATCTTAAAAAGAATAACAACCACTGGGAAGAAGCTTTTTGGTGGATGATTGCAAAAAACTTTGGTATAAAAGTTAACAGCGATGCCTTTGAGAAAATTGCCCAATCAATACCTATAAATATTTTAGCCAAACATAAAAATCAAATTCATCAGCTGGAAGCGTTGTTGTTTGGGCAGGCTGGTTTATTAGTGGGGGATTTTACAGAAGATTATCCAAAACTATTACAAAAAGAATATGAGTTTCTTAAAACAAAATACCAGTTACAAAAAATTGAAGCGCCGCTTTTCTTTTTAAGAATGCGTCCGGCAAATTTTCCTTCGGTACGCCTGGCGCAATTAGCCATGCTGGTGCATGGCAGCCTGCATTTATTTACTGCTGTTAAAGAAAGTAACAATATTGCTGACATAAAAGCATTGCTGAATGTTACTGCTAACGATTACTGGCATTATCATTATATGTTTGAAGAACAATCGGCTTATAAAAAGAAAAACCTGGGTACACAAATGATCGATAATATTTTAATCAATACCGTGATACCTGTTTTATTTGCTTATGGCCAGTATCATAAAGAAAATATTTATAAAGACAAAGCCCTGCAGTGGCTGTTGCAAATTACTGCCGAAAAAAATGCCATCACCAAAGGTTTTGCTGCATTGGGTATTGAAAATAAAAATGCTTTCGATTCACAAGCTTTGATTCAGTTAAAAAATAATTATTGCAACAAAAAAGGCTGTTTGGATTGTGCAGTGGGGAATGCGTTGTTGAAGAAACCCCTATCCCCTAAAGGGGGAAATGGAGGAGAGGTTTGCGAAGATTGAAAAGATATAAAGCCCCTATCCACTAAAAGGGGAAATGGAGTAGAGCTTAGCGAAGATTGAAACAAAATAAAGCCCCTATTCCCTTGCACAGCATCCAGTGGAAAAGGGGGAAATGGGATAGAACTTAGCGAAGATTGAAAAGTTATAAAGCGCCTATCGTATAGCGAAGATTGAAAGGGTATTATGAATTTGTGTATGGCTCCGTAGGAGCTTAAGGTGGGTAGAAAAAATAATGTTTTTTTTCATCGTCCCGTAGGGACGACAGGTGCTTTTGCAAAACATAATGAATACAACATGATTAAAGTTCAATAAAGAAATAATGTTGAAGAGTGTCTCGCCTCAGTCGACACCACCGCAGCTAAAAAGAATTAATGCAGTTTGGCCCAAAAAAATATAAAACATAATCTTCTCCTTTTCTCTTCCCCTTTGGGGAAGGATAGGATGGGGCTGCGGGGCTTACCACCTGTACTCAATATTCATCTCAAGGTCCGGGTGTAAACTTTTTGTAACCGGGCAATTATTACCCACTCTTTCTAAAATTGTTTTATCCTTTTCATCTAATTGCAGTGTTGCTGGAAAATTTAAAATCACCTCAATCTTTCCAATTCTTCTTGGGTCGGCTAGCATGTGTTTGGTAACATCAATTTTAGTGTCTTTTAAATCAATATTCATGTCGGCAGCTTTTATACCCATGGTAGTAATAACGCAAGTGGCCAATGCCACACAAACTGAATCGGTAGGCGAAAAGCGCTGGCCTTTGCCTTTGTTATCAGTTGGGGCATCGGTTTCAATTACAGTACCGCTTTGCAGGTGTGTACATTCGCAACGCAATTCACCTTTATAAATAATGTTTGCAGTCATAATAATATTAATTTAGTTTTTGTTAAATGCAGCGGTTATTTTATCAAAAGTATCATCTTTACCAACTACAACCTATTTTTGTATAAATTTACGTAAGTAAAAAAGTAACATGAAAAAAATACTATTTCTTTTTGCAGCTTTTTCTTTTTGCTTTACTGCAATGGCCCAGGAAAAAGCCAATGCAAAAAAAGCCAAAAAAGAAGAAAAGCGTAAACGTATAGATGCATTAATAAAACAGGAAGAAGAGGGCGTGATTGCTTACAAAAAACAAACCGTATATGGTTTTAAATTAACCAGCGACGGTTACGGTGCTTTTTTAGAAATAGGCAGGGCCAAATCAGTAAACAAAGCAATACTTTTTCAACTGGAGATTGCCGAACGCAAACATCAGAAAGAAGAAAAACAAACTAATCCGGCAGCGCCTACAGCGCCTTTAATTTACGGTAAGGTAAATTATTTTTATCCCGTAAAGCTTGGGGTACAGCAGCAAATTTTATTGGGCAATAAGAGTAATAAAAACGGGGTGAGTGTATCGGGGAATTTGGGCGGCGGACTGGCCATTGGTATATTAAGGCCTTACGAAGTAGAAGTGGATAAAGCAGGCGAAAGAACTTTTGTGCGTTACGAATCGGCCGACAGCAGTTTATTTATCAACGGCCCTTATTATGGCGGCCCCAATTTTGGTACCGGTTGGAATCATTTAAAAATTACCCCCGGCATTTATATTAAACCTGCCGTTCGTTTTGATTATGGAAAATTAAATGAACTGGTAAGCGCTCTTGAAGTAGGCGTGAATGCAGAATTTTATGCGAAAAAAATTCCGCAGATGTTGTACAATAAACAAAAGCAATTTTTCTTTTCGGCATATGTTGCTATTTTATTTGGTAAGAGAAAATAAATACAATAGTTTTCTTTTCAATTAAAAAAAATTTTATACACCTGTTTTAAACGGTTTTCAGCCGTGGCCTTTTACTGCTTACCTTTGTGCAGAAAAAATAATTTAACCGGGTTTTAGTTTTAAGATTATTAAAGGCTAAAACCTGTCATCATCTATTTACAATTGAATGATAGCATTACCCGTAATTGACGGCACTATAGAACAAAAACCAACAAAGCCCAACTGGCTAAGGGTAAAATTACCTATTGGCGAAGAATATAAACACGTAAGGAATTTAGTAGATAAGCATAAACTGCATACCATTTGCGAAAGTGGTAATTGCCCCAACATGGGCGAGTGCTGGGGCGAAGGCACCGCCACCTTTATGATACTGGGCAATATTTGTACCCGAAGCTGCGGCTTTTGTAATGTGGCTACAGGCCGCCCCTTAGAAGTAGACTGGGACGAACCACAACGTGTTGCCGAAGCCATAAATTTGATGAAAGTAAAACATGCCGTGGTAACTTCTGTTGACAGGGATGAACTGAAAGATGGCGGCAGTATTATTTGGTACAATACTATTAAAGCCATTAAAGCATTAAACCCTGCTACTACTTTAGAAACTTTGATTCCCGATTTTAAAGCAGAAAAAGAAAACATTCAACGCATAATTGATGCAGCACCCGAAGTGGTGAGCCATAATATTGAAACTACAGAGCGATTAACAAAGCAGGTACGCATACAGGCAAAATACTGGCAGAGCATGGAAACCCTTAAAATTTTAAAAGCTGGTGGCATGCGTACAAAAAGTGGCATCATGCTTGGGTTAGGAGAAGAGAAAGAAGAAGTGATACAGACCTTAAAAGATTTGTATGCAAGCAATGTAGATGTAGTAACTATTGGTCAATACCTTCAACCCACAAAAAAACATTTACCTGTTGCCCGGTTTGTTCATCCGGACGAGTTTGCCGAGTACCGGGAGATTGGATATAATTTAGGTTTTGATTATGTCGAAAGCGGCCCGCTGGTACGATCAAGTTACCACAGCGAAAAACATGTAATTAAAGGTTGGGGAAGAGGGAAGTGGGAGGATGAGAAGTTAAATGGTTAATTTGTTGATTGGTTAATTAGTATATACAATTTAATACCTACAAATTCCCATTTAGAAATTACCTGTTACCTGCCTAACCATTCTTTAAATCCATTCACCCTTTCCCGGCTTACTATAGTTTCGGCAGTTGTTGCCGGGCTTACTTCCACTTTTAACCTGCCACCAAGCCAGGTGTGTACTTTTTTTACAGCTTCTATATTTACCAGGAGATGCCGGTTAATCCGGTAGAAATTGTCAGGCTGCAATTGATCTTCTAATTGCGAAAGATTATTTTCCAGTAAATATTTTGTGCCATTAAAATCAACTGCGTAACAAAGTTTTCCATCGGCAAAACAATAGGCTGCACTTTCTGTTTTTAAATAACTTAATTGTTGCCCACGTTTTATCAGTAACCGTTCTTTATACTTTACAGCATTCATATCCTGCATCAGCTTTAATATTTTATCCGAAAAATTAGTAGAAGCTTTAGGATAAAGTAATTGATATTTTTCTAAAGATCGATACAGGTCTTTTTCATCTATGGGTTTTAATAAATAATCTATGCTGTTTACTTTAAATGCTTTTAAAGTATATTGATCAAATGCTGTAGTGAAGATTACAGGTGTGGTTATTTTTACTTTTTCAAAAATATCAAAACTCAACCCATCAGCTAATTGAATATCCATAAAAATTAAATCGATATTTTGTGCAGCAGATAAATAACGCACACTTAATTCCACACTGTCGGATGTATGTACAATTTCAATTGCTTCATTATAGCTGAGGAGTAATTTTGCAAGCTTTTTAGCAGCTGGTATTTCATCTTCAATAATAATTACTTTCATCATGTTAGTTATCTATCAATGGAATGGAAACGGTGAAATTGGTTACGCTTTCAGTAACTTTTACAGGCCTTTCGCTTATTAGTTTATAACGGTTGCGTATGTTGTCGAGTCCAATACCGGTGCTCTCATTTATTTGGTTTTTCATTTGAAGGTTATTACTTACAACAAGACTTCCGTTTTCAGTAAATACATCTATTTGCAAAGGTTTACCCGATGAAACGATGTTATGTTTAATAGCATTCTCCATTAATATCTGTAAGGAAAGTGGTACAATTTTATTTTGCAGTTTCTCCGGCGGGATATTAATATTTACTTCAAGATTATTTTCAAATCTTGTTTTTAATAAAAAAGCATAGGCATTCAACACCTCCAGTTCATCTTTTAATAAAATACTTTTTTCGTCTTTTACATCTAATATATGACGGTACACTTTGGAGAGTTGCTGTACAAAATCAACTGCATGCTTTGGGTTTTCAGGGATTAATGAACTGAGTGTATTTAAATTATTAAAAAGAAAATGAGGATTTACCTGTGTACGTAAAACATTCAACTGGGCTTTAAGGTTTTCTCTTTTAAGATTTTCTGTTTCTTCCACCGAATGGCGCAGCTGATGCATAAAGTAAATACTCTCGTAAACTGCAATGATCATGATGGTACAGAATAATGCGGCAGAGTTGGAGTGGATAAGAATATCTGTTTCACTAACATAATTTTGGTGTTCATCTGCAAAAACATTTTTTGTAAAAAAACCCATAACAGTATTTGCGGTAACAGTAAACACAAACATCACTGCCGATTGAAAGATAATTCGATTTCTTACTGCATCAAAAAGTGGAAATTTTTTGCGGCTGTAAATCATAATGTACCGGTTACCTAACCAGATAACGGTAGTTATTATCATTGTAGTAAAATATTTATCCCAGGTTAAAAATGGTGCCCTGTTAAAACGGCAATTAAAAAAAACAATGGGAACAATAAAACTCAACAACGGAATGCCAATAATAGTCAGCAACCTGTCGTTAAATCCTATTCTGCAATTGTGTTTACGCATAGTGTAAAGATATAAAATTCAAAACAGTTTTTTAATGTATTGAGTTGCAGCATTAATCAGTTGCTGCGGTTATATATTTCAACAGCATCCTGCATTTTTGCTATATCGCCGTTAGCAGCTTTTGCTTTTTCAATAGCTTCGGCACAACCGGTTAAATCTGTATTTATAAATTGTTCCAAATTTTTTTTACTCAGCAGTTTAAGTTTTTTATCAGTGTAAATAAAGTAGTCACCAATTTTTCCTTCGGTACCACTTTTAAAAATTGGTTCAGCACCGTTGTAAGAAACTTTACCGGATGCATTACTGGATTTTTGAAGAAAACTAAGTTTGCCTGTAGTAAGTGTTTTAAAAAAATCGCCGTTGATACAAATATAATTTTCTGCATCTTTTTTTACCCCATTTATGTCGGCGCCTTCGTAAACTTTCTTTTGGTTACCCGATTCATCAATAAATATTACCGATGCCGATTTTCTAATATTGTCTTTTATATAACCGGATTTAACTGTGCCATCTGCCAGGGTAATGCTTGCTTTGATGTATCCGGCTGGGGTTGATTTTTGGGCATTTACTGTTGCGGTTAAAATGCATAATGCCAATGCAAAAAATAATGGTGTAATTTTCATGACTTAAATTTTGATTAATTAATAAAACGAAAGAATGTTAATTTGATACTGCAAGAGTAATTGGGTAAATTCGATATTTATACTAAAAAAGAGTGAGCTGAAGAAAAAACGGAGTGAATTGTTCTTTTGACACAATTGAAAAATATACCTATGCCGATGAAATGTATTTCTGTAATTTTTATAGCCTTGTTTTTTGTTAATGTAAACTTTTTAAGTGCCCAGCAAAAATGGGTAAATGTGGATGAAGAATTTAAGCCCTTACCACAAAATTTTCATGTATTTAAATGCACTGACAGCTTAGATGGCAAACCTTTTATTGCCTATTATGCCGAAGCTAAATTAAAAGATAAATATTTAGATTTTACTACAGATACCACTTACAAAAGAAGATTAACCCCACAACAATTTTTCGAAAAAAATAATCATCCGCTGCTGGTAGTAAACACCACGTTTTTTTCTTTTGCCACCAATCAAAATTTAAATGTAGTAATTAACAGAGGAAAAATAATTAGTTATAACATTCATACAATTGCAGGAAGAGGTAAAGACACTTTCACCTACAGGCATCCGATGGGAAGTGCTATTGGAATTTCTAAAAAGAGAAGAGCAGATGTTGCATGGGTGTTAACAGATTCTGCTAAACCTTTTGTGTATGCTAACCAGGTGCCCACTTCACAGGCTTTTAGAGATTCCCTTTCAAATCCTTCATTTAAATACTTAATTAATAATTCAATTTATTTTGGGGGCAATTCTATTATAGGTCAACAGCATAATAAAAAAGCATTTAAAAAATGGAAAATGCAAACTGCAGTTGGTGGGGGGCCGGTATTGGTGCAAAACGGAACAATAAAAATCACCAATAACGAAGAATTAAAATTTGGCGGCAAAGCAATTGATGATAAACATCCCCGTACCTGTATGGGATACACTAAAGATGGCCGGCTGATAATAAT
This sequence comes from Ferruginibacter sp., assembly GCA_043756235.1. Classification (GTDB taxonomy): domain Bacteria; phylum Bacteroidota; class Bacteroidia; order Chitinophagales; family Chitinophagaceae; genus Ferruginibacter. The sequence continues at coordinate 15,246 of JAYURK010000163.1, forward strand.
GGTTATACAGGGAAGGTCACCTGGTGTAGCCGACGGCGCTACACTTTTACAACTGGCGCAGCTAATGATTAAACTGGGTTGTGAAGAAGCCCTGAATTTAGATGGTGGCGGCAGCAGCTGTATGCTTATTAATGGAAAGCCAACTATTACCCCAAGTGATAAAGGCGTACAAAGAGCTGTACCGGCAGTTTTTATGGTGCTGTCTAAATAATTACTTTTTTTAATATAGCCGTTGTGGTAAGTTGATTTTAAGCTAAAAGCAACTTTTGGCATGATTTTTTCAACTTGCCCACAAACAACTAAAATTTATTATGAAAACAGTAAAATTATTTGCACTTGGTTTAACACTTATGGCTGGTACCGCCGTGGCGTTTATATCGTGTAAAAAAGACAATGGAAATTCTACTTTACAGGTAAGGTTAACAGATGCGCCTGTAGCTTTTGATGAAGTAAATGTAGACATCAGGGAAGTAAATGTAAAATTCAGCGACGACAGCAGCAGCACCAGCGGATGGGTTTCTTTAAACACTAATGCAGGGGTGTACAATTTGCTGGGCTTACAAAACGGAGTGGATACCCTTTTGGCTTCAGGATCTTTACCCCAGGATGTGGTTAAAGAAATTCGTTTAGTTTTAGGCCCAAACAATACTATTAAAGATAACGGCGTGGTTTACCCATTAGTAATACCAAGTGGCGCACAATCGGGTTTAAAAATTAAAGTAAGTAAAAAATTAGGTGCTACTTTAGAAACCTTATTGATCGACTTTGATGCAGCCTTATCTGTAAAAAAAGAAGGTAATGGCGATTATAAATTAAGGCCGGTTTTGAAAATAAAATAATTATTCAGAAACCAATTCTATAAAATAAGGCTGTCATTTGTTTGACAGCCTTATTTTTTTTAACTATTGTATTCCCTAAAACACGAAGCCTCCTGTATGCTCTTTGAATAACTGCAGGGGTACATCTGGTTTGTATTTGCTTTACGCCAAAACAATAGCTTATTTTGCAGAAAAAAAAATATACAACAATTTGTATCGAGAAAAAATCCTACATGCATTCCCTGTATCACTTACAAAAGATGTTGAGAAAGTAATTGAAATATTACCCCTCAACGACCACAACATTTTACTTGGTGACGGCCAAATGCACAATGTTGACAACTTAATTCATCCAATCGAACTAGCTATAAACGTTGACAACGAAGTATTAAACATACCGACCAGAATTTATTTTAACGAACCAAGCTACGAACAAGAAAAATTACTCCCAGACTTACAAAAAACAATTCTGAACTGTATTTATTTAAGACACCATAATGGATTTATCAGACAACGAAGATTAGAGCAACTAATTGACAAGACCGATTACTTTGTGGTTCCGTTTGTGTTCCAGTTATTAGGGGAATATGTACTGGAAATTTTGGTTGTTTTGGAAAGACATATAAACAAGCAGACAATCGACGCCTACATAAAATTCATTGTTGAAAATAAAAAATATTTTCAACAGACAGAAAGTAGAATGATAAGTTATTGGAACCAATATTACAGACGACCCAAATTTAAAAAACTAAACGACTACATCGGAAAGCAAGTGATTGACAGACTAAAAAACGAACGCATAGTACATATGTCCTGATCCAATGTAGCGCAGCGCAACTTCGATTTAAGTTTATATTGACCACATCGAAGTTAGCGGGAATATTTATTATGAAGTTTCGATAATTGGTTTTGGAGTTTAAGCGTTATTTTTTTTTCTTTTAAACATTGCTGCCGTTATTTAATGCAGCCCGGCATTATAGTGCTGCACTTTTTTTGCTTTTAATTTTTCAGTTCTTTTTGTGAGCCTGCACGGGCTCCCAAAATATCTCTAAACATCAAATGTATAAAACAAATTATCCCATTTCGGGAACTTTTCTTAACTTTGACAAAAAATTTGAAAGTTGAGAATTATTGCAAAGAAAATTTTAAGAGATTTTTGGGGGCAACATCCAGATAGTGAACAACAGCTAAAAGCATGGTACCAGGAAACTTCAAAAGCGGAATGGACAGGCCCTACTAAAATTAAAATTGAGTATCCAAGTGCAAGTTTTTTAGCTGGCAATAGAGTCGTTTTTAATATTAAAGGCAATCATTACAGACTAATTGTAAAGATTAGTTACGACTTTAAAATGATTTGGATTCGATTTATTGGAACACATGCTGAGTACGATAAAATAAATGCTAAAACAATTTAAAATGAATATTAAGCCCATAAAAACAAATAAAGATTATCAACAAGCCCTTGACAGACTTGAGCTAATTTTTGATGCAAAAAAAGGAACAGAAAAAGGCGATGAGTTAGAAATATTGGGAATGTTGGTTGACAATTATGAAAATGAAAAATTTCCAATCGGTTTTCCTGATCCTGTAGAGGCCATTAAATTTAGAATGGAACAACTAGGTTATACCCAAACGGATTTAGCCAACGTAGTGGGATTAAAGAGTAGAGCAAGTGAAATTTTAAATCGTAAAAGAAAACTTTCTCTGGAAATGATCAGGCAAATACACGACAGTTTAAATATTCCCACAGAAGTTCTAATTCAAGCATACTAAACTACCGTGGCGCCCACATACAGTGCTTAAACAAAGTGCATCCCGGCGGAACTTCGCTTTGGGCTATGTTTACTAAACCGAAGGTAGTCGGCCAATTTGTTTTGGCGTTTCAAAAATTGGTTTGGGAGTTTAATAAGCCTTTTTCTCTTTTAAATATTGCTGCCGTTATTTAATGTAGCCCCGGCAGCATAGTACTGCATTTTTTTTTTAATTTTTTTCAGTTTTTTTTGAGTGCCTGCATGGGCTCAATGTGGGTTGTATTTGTGCTACTTCAAAACAGTAGCGGATTTTTCAGTTAAGCATTAAAAAGAAGGGATTAAAAAAATAGGCAACGATTTTTTATAGCGTATATTAGAGAAAATACACACGTTATCAGAAATTAAAATATTCTTGATGAAAACAACAATTTTAATAACAGTACTTCGATTATTTTCTTCTTGCCCGGGCATATTGAAGATAACAGGAAAAATAGTCTCGGACAAAACTGAGACCCCAATTGAAGGTGCAAAGATTGAACTATTGGATTTTCATCAGGTTGTTCATCTTGATTCATCCTTTCTGTCTGATAAAAATGGGAACTTCACTGCCAGTTCAAGTATGAGGAGAATGATATTTGGCCTTCCAAAATATCGAATTAGAATTACGAAAAGTGGATACCAAATTTTAGAAACTCTAATAAACCTAAAAGGTAAGAACGTATGGAATTTATATAAATTAATAGAAAACTGATTAAGGCTACAACCTCGTTTTACAATAACTTGTACCTACATACAAGGCTTAAGCAAAGTGCGTCCCGGCGGAACTTCAATTTAATCTATATTGCCTGAACCGAAGGATGTAGGCGGCTTAATTATTATGGCCTTTCAATGATTGGTTTTGCAGTTTAATCAACATTAATGTTTTTTAAATATTGCTGCCGTTATTTAATATAGCCCCGGCATTATATTGCAGCACTTTTTTGCTGCAATATTTTTAGTTTTCTTTGAATCCCTGTGTGGGCTCAAGTGAGCAGCAGTAACGAAAGCAAATATTTTTGAATAAATTTTTACGATAACATTTTTTATTTCTCCCACGCCAACGCACTAGCACCTAAAATAGCTGCATCCGATTCTTTTAAATGGCTCACCAAAATCTTAACTTTATTTTGAAAAACCTGTATCAGGTTTTCTTCCATATGTTGTTTGGTAGGTTTTAAAATTAAATCGCCGGCTTTGGTTAAGCCGCCAAATAAAACAATCGCTTCGGGACTGCTGAACATAATAGCATTGGCTAACGCAAGCCCCAATATTTTTCCGGTAAATTCAAATATTTCCAGCGCAACTTTATCGCCCTGTATTGCGGCTTCATACACTGCTTTAGAATCTAGTTTTTCTGTTGGTACATTTCTTAACAAACTTTCTTGATTGGTTTTGGCCAGCATTTCAACAGCAGTGGCACATACGCCGGTTGCAGAAGCATAGCTTTCTAACGAACCTTTTTTACCCGTGCCTGCATGCAACCTGCCATCAGGTATTACAATGGTGTGGCCCAGTTCTCCTGCAAATCCATCATGGCCATAAATTAATTGGCCGTTGGCTACAATGCCACTGCCTACACCGGTGCCAAGGGTTATCATTATAAAATCTTTCATCCCCTGTGCGGCGCCATACATCATTTCTCCAATAGCCGCGGCATTGGCATCGTTGGTAAGGGTAATGGGTAATTTAAATTTTGTTTCAAGCAATTCTGCCATGGGGATAATACCTTTCCAGGGCAGGTTTGGTGCATACTCAATAGTACCGGTGTAATAGTTGCCGTTAGGCGCACCTACACCCATTCCTTTTATCCGGCCTGCGCCGCCAGCTCTTTCTATTAATTCGGAAAGGGCATCATACAGTTCATCTATAAAACTATTGACGGTGCTGTGTTTTTTGGTAGATATTTCGCTGCTGAATAAAACGTTCCCCACACGGTCTACAATACCAAATTTGGTACCGGTACCACCAATATCTATTCCAATTACCAGTTGTTCTAAAGCTGTTGCCATAAAGCAAGTTTAAAAATTAATCCCGGTAAGCCGGGATTAATGAAGTTATGAATTAAAAATAAATTTAGGACCGATAAATATTTTAATGTCCGCCACCTTCAACTTTTGCATCGTAATCAACACCTTGTCTTTTTAATATTCCTTTTACTACAAAAGCAAAAAAGGCTAAATAGGCAAAACATAAAACTGCTATCCAGTAAGAGTTGTGAATCCCAAATCCTTCAATAGTTGAGTTAGCCTGTAAATAATCTGCAATTTTTCCCTGTATTGGCGGAATAATTCCACCACCTAAAATCATCATAATTAAAAAAGCAGAGCCCTGCGTTGTGTATTTTCCTAAACCAGCAATTGATAACGAAAATATACATGGCCACATAATAGAACAGAATAATCCACCACTTAAAAATGCATAAATAGCAACAGTGCCTGTTGTAAGCGTTCCAATTATCATGGCAATTACACCCAGTAAACTAAACACCAATAATGTTTTAGCAGGTTTATCCTTACTGATATATGAAGCGGCAATTTGTACAATCACACAAACAATGTAATAATATAAAGGCTTCATGTTGTAACCGGCAATTGTATTAACCCCAATAATAATGGCAAAAGCAATTAAAGGAACAATAAACAATAAAATGTCCTTTGTTTGTTTACTCATTTTAAATGCACCAACTGCACCGGCCCAACGGCCAATCATTAAACTTCCCCAGTACATGGCAATGTATGGTGTAGCTTCCGATGCCTGGAAGCCGCCAAAATCTTTATGCCTCAACAGTTCACCCAAATTACTTCCTATGGTAACTTCTACTCCTACATAAAAAAAGATGCCCAACATCCCCAGCACTAATTGCGGGTATTGCATGGCGCCCCATCCTTCACTATTCTTTTTTGCCCTAAAATTAGCAAACAACAAACCAAAAACTACCACCGCCAATGCGCCCAATAACCATTTCATCCTGTACGATTCCATTGCATGTTTTTCAACTTCTGTTGCATTAGTTAAATCAGTTCTGTAACTGCTGAAAACAGGTGCAAACATAATTATCAATAACCCGGTCATTATAATTAAAGTATATAAGGCTTTGTTGGCTTTTTCTGTTTTTTCTTCCATAATTCCTGACGGAACTTTTTTGGAAAAATAAAATAAAGCAGCTGCGCCAATAAACAATGCACCCACGCAGGTGTACAATGTTATTACTTTACTTAAACTGAGTGAAGCAATTTTTTCGTCGGTGATTGCTGCAGTGGTACCAAATAGTGCCAGTGCAACAACAATTGGCCCAATGGTTGTACCAAAAGAATTTACTCCACCTCCAAGGTTAACACGGGTAGTGCCTGTTGATGGATCGCCTAAAGAAATAGAGAAGGGTTGTGCAGCTGTTTGCTGTAACGAAAATCCTAAGGCCACAATAAACAACCCGGTTAGCATGCCAGCAAATGTATTAGCGTTTACTGCAATAATCATTGCTGCTGCTCCCACTGCAGAAAATAATAAACCATACACAATACTTTTTTTATACCCCCATTTTCCTACAAGATCTTTACCCCCAAATGCACCGTAGGCAAATAATATTAATGCTCCTACATAGTAAGCAGTGTAAAAAGCAAAATCAATTAACTGACTTTGAAATTGATCGAGGCTGAAATAATGTTTACAAAAAGGAATGAATACACTGTTACCAGCTGCAATAAAACCCCAAAAGAAAAATACTGTAACCAATGTGCCAAGGGCACCATAATTGGTTTCTTTAATTGGTTTAATTTCCTGAAGATTAATTAAATCATTTTGTTCAGTTGGCATATCGTTATGTTTTAAGTGGTTGAAAATAGAATAAATTACCGACTTGAAAAAAATTTCATTCAGTTGATAATATTTTAAATCATTTTGTACTGTCTGTATTACCCTTATTTTAAAACAAAAAGCAGATTATTATTTTTATTATTTGGTTTAATTAATTAAAACATACTAAATTGTAATTAAGTATTTATAATAATTAACCATGGAGATATTACATGTAACCGCTGAATGTTATCCTTACGCAAAAGCTGGCGGCCTGGCCGATGTGGCCGGAGCTTTACCCAAATACCAAAATAACCTTGGCCATATTGCAAAAGTAGTAATGCCCATGCACCGTACTAAATTTTTGCTGGATAACGAATGGGAAACCGTTCACCAGGGATCATTTACCATGGCGCAATTTTATTTTGATTACACCATTATAAAAGAAAAAACCAATAAGCTTGATTTTGACTTGTATTGTGTAGATATTTTTGGTTTGTTTAACCGTGAAAAAGTTTATGGTTACGATGACGACACAGAAAGGTACACTGCTTTTCAAATTGCGGTGGTAGATTGGCTTAGCAAATGGCAGCACCGGCCACAGGTGGTGCATGTACACGACTACCATGCAGGGTTAGTGCCTTTTATGATGCAACATTGTTTTGCATACCGCCATTTAGCAACTATACCTACTGTGCTTACCATTCATAATGCGCAATACCAGGGCTGGATGGATTGGGGCAAACACAATTATTTACCGGCATACGACAGCTGGCAATGGGGTAAATTAGATTGGGAAAAAAATATTAATCCACTGGCCTGTGCTGTAAAATGTGCTTTAAAAGTAACTACAGTAAGTCCCAGCTACATGGAAGAACTTAAATACAATGCTAACGGTTTGGAGAGCTTGTTTGAATATGAAAAAGGAAAATGCACAGGCATATTAAACGGCATTGATAATGCAGTTTGGAATCCTGCAACGGATACGTACATCCTGGATAATTTTTCGGTTAAGGATGTGGACGCCGGAAAAAAATTAAACAAGAAAAAATTATGCGATGATTTTGGTTTGGATATTGAAAAGCCACTTTTTATTTTTATAGGAAGATTAGTTGGAGAAAAAGCTGCAGAATTACTACCCCAAGCCATTAACGATGCTATTTACCATATGAATGGCAAAATGAATTTTTTAATTTTAGGCAGTGGCGACCCGGGAGTAGAACAGCAACTTGAAATAATGAAGAATAGTTTGATGGGTTTTTATAATTCTCAAATTGGCTATAACGAAAAACTGGCGCACCAAATGTATGCCGGCGCCGATTTTTTATTAATGCCCAGCAGGGTAGAACCCTGCGGCCTTAACCAAATGTATGCCTTACGTTATGGCACTATGCCTTTGGTAAGAAGTACAGGTGGATTAAAAGATACCGTAATTGATTTTGGTGACCCCGGTGGATTTGGTATACGTTTTAATGATGCCACAGTAGGCGATGTTACCTTTTCCATTTACAGGGCCACCGAATTATATGCAGATGCCAAAAAACTCACCACGCTGCGAAAAAAAATGATGCAAATAGATAACGGGTGGGAAGTTAGTGCAGGACGGTATATTGAATTGTATGAGTCAATTTTGTGAGACTAAATAATTACTGAATAATAAAATTTTCTTTTGCCTGCAAATACGATTGTATCAAAAATATCAATACATTTAATTTCAAATTAAAAATAACATGGACTCAAAATCTGTAGTAGCAGTAATACTTGGCGGAGGAGCCGGTTCCCGTCTTTACCCACTTACATCAACAAGAAGTAAGCCGGCCGTACCTATTGCAGGTAAATACCGTTTGGTAGATATTCCTATCTCCAATTGTATTAACTCCAGCATTAACCGAATGTTTGTATTAACGCAGTACAATTCTGCTTCGTTGAACAAGCATATAAAAAACACTTACCAGTTCAGCGCTTTTAGTAAAGGCTTTGTAGATATTTTGGCGGCAGAGCAAACACCTGATAGTTTGGGTTGGTTTCAGGGTACGGCAGATGCAGTGCGCCAATCGCTGAAACATATTGGCAATAACGATTTTGATTATGTGCTTATATTAAGTGGCGATCAGTTATATCAAATGGATTTTGGAGCCATGATAGATAATCATGCTGCACAAGGTGCCGATATTACCATTGCAACAATACCCGTTGGCGAAAAAGAAGCGCCTGAGTTTGGCATCCTTAAATCTAATGATGAAAATTTAATTACTTCCTTTATAGAAAAACCCAAAAAAGAATTATTGCCCGAATGGATAAGCGATACAGGTGATGACATGCAAAAGCAGGGGCGCAATTATTTAGCTTCCATGGGTATTTATATTTTTAGCCGAAAACTGTTATTTGATTTATTGGAAACAGAAAAAAAAGATGCAACCGATTTTGGTAAAGAAATTATTCCATCGTCTATTGGTAAATCAAAAGTAATCAGTTACCAGTACGATGGTTACTGGACGGATATTGGAAATATCTATTCTTTTTTTGAAGCCAACCTTGCCTTAACATTGGAAATTCCTTTGTTTAATTTATTTGATAACAGAAACGTAGTGTACAGCAGGGCTCGTATGCTGCCACCTGCAAAAATAAGTGGTACTACATTAGAACATACGCTGATTGCCGAAGGATGCATTATTAGTGCCAGCCGAATTGAAAACAGTGTAATTGGTATTCGCAGCCGCATTGGTCAGGGCAGTACCGTGGTAAGTTGTTACATGATGGGAAGCGATTATTACGAAACACTTGAAGAGCTAAACCATAACCAGGAAAGGAGTTTGCCTAAATTAGGCATTGGAGACAGGTGCTATATTAAAAATGTGATCATTGATAAAAATTGCCGCATAGGCAATGATGTACGCATTAATGGTGGGGCACATTTAGGCGATGCCGATCATTCTTTGTACACGGTAAAAGATGGCATTGTGGTGCTGAAGAAAGGGGCGGTGCTGCCGGATGGGTTTGTGATATAAATTTCAGGTACAATTTGCAATTATATATTTTTTTATTTCCTCCCAATTTTTGATAAATGGAACTGTACCATCTATTGGGGCATCTTCATCAGCATCATTAAAGTAAGTAATGCTGCGCCATAAATAGTAATATTGGGTTGAACTGTATTTTCCTTCAAACCAGTGCAGCATTTTCTCACATCCAAATTTTTGTATAAGTGCATAAATATCAAAAAAAAATTTCGTTTGCCCCTGCCGCAAATAGTATGCATTTTCATTGCAGCAATATCTTCAACATCAAAATAACTTACACCATCATCAATAATAAAAGGCTTTAATATTGTTGCAGGCTCATGTACAAAATCGCATTTGATGTCGTTAATATAACAAAAAAGCATCCTGCTGTTTTTATTTACAGGAGTAAATTTCCAGTTTTTATGGCTGGATAATATAATTTCAATTTCTGTGGTATCAAATTGTTGTGGCGAAAAAATATCAAGATCAATAGAAACCCGGTGGCCAATTTGCAATGCAAGCGAAGTGCCGCCGGCCAGAGCGAAATTGTTTTTTATTTCAGGGATGCTGAAAATTTCTTTTAATAAAACATAAGTTTCATCATTAATTGTAGAAAGATGAAACATGAAGTTCGTTTTTAGGGATATTAAAATACAAGCTGCAAAAATTCGCCGTTTTACTGTCTAACTCTTTGCTCTTTTTTAATGCAGCAGTAATAGTATCTTTTGAATACAGTTGAAGTAGAACATAAAAATCTTCCAGCATACCTCTTGTCATTACCCGTTCAACCACATAGCGTACATTTTTTTCAAGGTCGATATTTTTAATGGCTGTATCCCAAAAAAGATGCTGCGAAAAAGGGAATTTTTCTGCAGCAATCTTCTTGTGTAAGGCCGCTGTATCAACAAATTTAAAGTACATAACAATAAAATATTTTCAAAGTTAATGGAATATAATAAAACAAGTTTTTTGGGTTTAGTTTTTTATTGTACTTTTATTAATGTGTATCAATTACACAACTAACGATAACCCAAAACGATTGCTATGGCCGATTACAACCAAACCATTTTTGAGGATCTTAAACAAGACGTTAAACCAAGATTGCCTTTATCAGAAATCATCAACATGAGTGTTGGTTTTTTTGGTATTCAGTTTGGCTGGGATTTACAAAGGGCCAACATGGGCCGTATATACGAAAACCTTGGTGCCAATCCGGATGATGTACCACTTTTATTTTTAGCGGCTCCATTAACAGGTTTAATCATTCAACCCATCATTGGTTATATGAGCGACAGAACCTGGCATCCAAAATTTGGCAGAAGAAGACCTTATTTTTTTATTGGCGCATTATTAAGTTCTATCGCTTTAATTTTTATGCCTAACAGCAGTGCCTTGTGGATGGCTGCAGGTTTGCTTTGGGTGCTTGATGTTTTTGGTAATGTAAGTATGGAACCTTTCAGGGCTTTTGTAACCGACAAGTTGCCCGATAGCCAGGTAAACAAAGGCTTTATCATGCAAAGTTTAATGATAGGTTTGGGTGGCAGCATCGCCTCGTCTTTACCCTGGATTTTTAAAAATATTTTTAGCGCCACCAATACCGCAGCGCAGGGTGGCATTGCTCAAAATGTACGATGGAGTTTTTATACTGGAGCATTTTTCTTTTTTGCTGCAGTTTTATATACCGTTTTAACTACCAAAGAATACCCACCAGCCGATGTGGATTATAAAGAAAAAGTAAAGGAAAGCAATAAAGGTTTTGGCGGAGGTGTAAAGGAAATATTTGGTGCATTGGGTAATATGCCCAAACGAATGCAGATAGTTTCGCTGGTGCAATTTTTTACCTGGCCCGGTTTATTTTTAATGTGGTTTTATTACACCACAGCAGTAGCCACAAATATTTTTGGAGGTGTAAATAATGCCGACCCGGTTTATGCAAAAGGAGCCGACTATGCAGGCCTCACTTTAGCTTTTTATAATATCATAACATTCGGCTTTGCTTTTATTCTGCCTGCTATTGCAGATAAATTAGGCCGAAAAACCACGCATGCCATTTGTTTACTTTTTGGTGCTTTAGGTTTAATAAGTGTGGGTTGGGTTAGCGATCCTAAAATGCTGTATTTAAGTATGACGGGTGTAGGTATTGCCTGGACCAGTATTTTAAGTATGCCTTATGCTATGATAAGTGGAAGTTTACCACGGGATAAAGTAGGTATCTACATGGGTATTTTTAATTTCTTTATTGTGTTGCCAGAAATTATTGCTTCACTTGGTTTTGGCAGCATCATGAAAAATGTTTTGCACAACGACAGGGTGTTGGCAGTACAAATTGGTGGTGTGTTATTTATTATAGCCGCTGCTATCTGTTTCTTTTTTATTAAAGATGAAAAAAAAATTAATGTATGAGGTATATAAATGTTTTTCTTTTTTGCTTTTTTTTTAGTGCTTCGGCTTTTGCCCAGTCTGATAATTACAAAATGTATCCTACCCACTGGTACACCGGTATGAAGTGGAATAAACTGCAGTTGATGATACACGGCGATAAAATTGCCGATCATTTTCCTATGATAAAAATGGGTCCAAAAGGAATGAAGCTGGCAACAGGTGTAAATCTTTTAAAAATTAACCGTGTAGAAAATCTCAATTATATTTTTTTAGATATTGCTATTGATGCATCAGCAAAACCCGGCAAATTTAGTTTTCCTTTTGTAAAAGATGTTAACCTGCAGTACGAATTAAAACCACGGCGAAAAGGAAATGGAAGAACATTTGCACAAGGCCTGTCTGCAAAAGATTTTATTTATTTAATAATGCCCGACAGGTTTAGCAATGGCGATGAAAGCAATGATAAAGTTGCCGGCATGAGAGACCAGTCATTAAACCGTGATACCGTTTTTAACCGCCACGGCGGCGATTTAAAAGGCGTACAAAATAAATTAGATTATCTGCAGCAGTTAGGTGTTACAACAGTATGGTTAAACCCGGTTTTAGAAAATGATATGCCCGACCGTACCGAACATGGTTATGCCTTTACCAATCATTATAAAATTGATGCAAGGCTGGGCGGTGATGAAGCTTATCAAAATTTAATTGATGCCGCACATGCAAAAGGAATGAAGATTATACAGGATGCGGTGTACAATCATGTGGGTGCTTATCACCACACCGTAATTGATCCACCAATGAAAGACTGGTTACACCAATGGGATACTTACACCAATACCACTTATAAAGACCAGGTGTTGATTGACCCTTATGCCAGTAAAAAAGAATTTAAACAAATGGCTGATGGCTGGTTTACCAAACAAATGCCCGACCTTAATCATAACAATTCATACGTTGCAAATTTTTTAATTCAACATGCAGTATGGACGGTTGAAAATTTTGGAATAGACGGATGGCGTATTGATACGTATGCATACAACGATTTAGATTTTATGAACCGTTGCAACAAAGCTTTAACCGATGAGTACCCGCAAATTTTTATGTTTGGCGAAACATGGGTGCATGGTGTACCCAATCAAAGTTATTTTGTGCAGAATAATTATAATATTCCTTTCAAAAGTAATTTACAATCCGCTACCGATTTTCAAACTTTGTGGGGCATAACCGATGCTATGACAAAAGATTTTGGCTGGACGGATGGTGTAAATAAATTATACACCGCACTGGCGCAGGATTTTGTTTATAAAGACCCCACACGTAATGTGATCTTTTTAGATAACCATGATTTAAGCCGTTTTTATTCTGTTGTAGGAGAGGACATGGAAAAATATAAATCAGCATTATCCTGGTTGCTAACCTGCAGGGGTATACCACAAATTTATTATGGTGCCGAAATTGCAACAACTGGTGTTACCAACCCATCTGATGGTTATGTGAGATTAGATTTTCCGGGAGGATGGAAAAATGATGCCATAAATAAATTTACCATTGCAGGAAGAACACAAAAAGATCAGGCCATATTTCAGCATTTGGCAACACTGGCTAATTTTCGTAAAACTTCTTCGGCTTTAACTACCGGCAAAATGATGCAGCATATTCCGGTTGATGGGGTGTACGTTTATTTCAGGTACGATAACAAACAAACTGTAATGGTGGTAATGAACACCAGCAAAGAAGAGAAGAAAGTTAGTTTTAATAAGTTTTCAGAAAGAACACAGGGGTTTAGTAAATTCAGGGATATTATTTCAAATTCAACAACTGATTTTAAAGAATTTTCTGTGGGAAGTTATCAAACAAAAGTTTTTGAATTATTAAAATAAACTGGTTGGAATAATATAAAACAGGCTGTCTCAAAAGCAAACAAATTTGTAGCATTAAGTTTATCGAAATGTTTACAGATTTGTTTGCCAGCTATTACAACCTTTCGTTAAACTCTATATACCGATTACTAGAATTTTAAAGAGAATCTTTTTTAAAGATAAATATTCCACAGCGCTAAATTTTTTTGCCTTTTATTTTCTTCCTCATCATCGCCCCAGGTATACCATTCTTTCAGCCTTTCATCAATTAAAGTTTTAAAACTGGTGTTGGTGTATATTTTTTTTGCGGTTGTTGGTTTTATTGTTGCTGCATCTGCACCAGATAAAGAAACTTTGGTGGCAAGGTACGATGTATACATCCTGGGGATGGTAAGTCCTAAAATCATTCCGGGTAAACCGTTAATAGAGCAGGGGCCGCCGGGTATTGTAATTTCATCAGTGTAAAAAGCAAATACATAAACACTGTCCATAATTTTGCCAATGGCTTTGCGGCAGTTAAAACCCGCAATCTCCCTGTTTTCGTTGGTAAGTTTCCATTGTATTTTTGGTACACTGTCGGTAATAACAAAATTAGTTCCTGCAATGTTTTTTTGCATATTAAATTGCCCGGTTTCAAAATTAAAAAAATATTTATTTTCTTCGTCTCCTTCTCTCATAAAGGCCGGCACTTTTGCTTTTTCATCCCAATGGCTAAACTGGTACATACTTTTATTATCTGCAAAAGTAAAATTGTAATAACCGGTTTTAAACTCAGGCATATTTTCTTTAAGCATCTCCGTCCAGCTGCTGTTCATCATTGTTTTTTTAATGCTGGTTTTTACTTCGTATTCAATTACGGCCTTATCAATAAATTGCTGGGCGGGCACAGCCGAATACATCAATAAACCGGCGGTTATACAATAAATAATCTTTTTCATTTTTTTAATTAAAAAGTATTTAAAAATTTATTTTGCAGCGGCATTTTTGTTTTTAAAATTCCACGTAAAGCCAATCATCCAGTATCTTTTAAGGCGGTCGTTGGTTTGTTCGCTTAAAGTATTACTATAAAAATTTCTTTCAATCCCAATATTCTGGTTTAAAATATCCCGTACTAAAATATATGCAGTAAACTCATCCTTTTTAAAAGTACGCTGCAAACGGGCATTCCAAATTTGGTTGGTTAAATTATTTTGAAAATCTACAGTTTTTTGTCTGGCAAAAAAATTGTAATCGGTACTTACCGACCATACTTTTTTATAATACACTGTACCATCAAACCTGATATTATTAGTGTAAAATTGTTTTACTTTTTTATTTTGAGAAGTGGTATTGCGGTTGTGATTAAAATTTTCGCTTAAGGAAAAATCATATTTTTTATCTTTTGATTTTGACAGGTAAAGCGAGAGCCCTGCATTTAAAGTTTCGGAAAAAATGCTTTTACTGTTAATCACATCTGCAAATCTGCTGTAATTGATATTGGGATTTAGCCCTATCCGCAGATCTGGTTTTTTTAATTTCATACCAAGGCCTCCATAAAGGCTAACCGATATATTTCCATTGGTATTTATAGGCTGTGTAGTAATCTTGCCACTATCAGCATTTATAATACGGTTATTGGTAATGGAATTATTTACTGTTCTTACATTAACCGATTGATAGGTCCACATTTCTTTAAGAAAATTATACGTATTGTGCGACAGGTTAAAACTATTGGTAAAAGATGGTTTTAAATTTGGGTTACCAATGGTTTGGTTATAATAATCATTATTATTTCTTAAGGGTTGCAATTGGTTTAGTGTGGGCTGCCTGGTGCTGCCGCTGTAGTTAAACCTTAAACTGTGGTTAGCCTTATAGCTGTAAGTAAAATTAGCTGCCGGAAAAAAGTTGATATAATTTCTTATATAATCTTTGTCAAAAGTTTTATCCAATAAATCAAAATGTGTAAAACCAAAGCCGCTGCCGAAATTATATTTTATTTTTTTATTGCTGTAGCTGATACGTGCCGCAGGATTGTTAATGGTAATAACCTGTTTAAACTGGTTAGATAAACTGTCAACCGTAAGATCGTATTTACCCGTAAGGTTAGAATAGCTGTATGTGAATTGATTATTTGTTCCATTGTTATACGTTAACCGGTGCGATAACTCTAAAGAATATTTTTTATTAAGCGGCTCGGTGTACACAATATTGGCTGTAAGGTTTTGTGTACTTCTGTCGGTGGCTCTTAACTGGTTTAAATTTTGTGTATTGCTCAGGTTGCCATTAAAATAACCCTGGTTGGTAGATTTTAAAAAACTGTTGCCATCATTCAGCAATAAATTCCAATCGGTATTAACCGAAATGGTGCGGCGGGCTTTTTTAAATTTATGTTTAAATATTACGCTGCCGGTGTAAGACTGTTTATCAGATTCGGTATTTAATAAACGGTTACTTAAATTTTTCAATACCCCAGTTTCTCCGGTTGTATTTGCATTACGCTGTTCGCTACTTTCGGTGTGATAAAAATTTGCACGGGCTGTAAATTTTATGGTGTTGTTACTGTCTAATTTTACATCGTAACTGGCACTGGTTTTATAATTATACCGGTTAACGTGGGTATTGGTAATAGAATTTTCGTTTAATACGGTATCGCCGCCCAATTGGGTTTGTGTAAAATTTGTTTGGCGGTTATCGTATACCTGGTTTTTGTATTTAGGAGATATATTTAAGGTACGTTTATCGTTCCACTTATTGCTGTATTGCAAACCTGCATCGGTAGTTTTAATAAATCCATTTTCTGTATCCACATAAGGTTCATCATCGCCACTGTTGCCCCGTGACATAAACATCATATCACCATCTTCACTCATACTCATGGTATAATTGTCACTTTCTCCCCCAAACTTTTCATTGTCCTGCCAGCTTAATCCATCCTGGCCTGTATTACCCTGCAACACAAATGCGGTTAACTTTCTTTTACCTTTAAAAGAACTGAATAATAAATTAGTGTTGTACCTGTTATCCAACGTATCCAGTAATCCGCCTGCCGCATCAATTTTTCCAAAGTAACCATGTTTTTTATCTTCTTTTAATTTAAGGTTGATAGTTTTTTTTGTGTTGCCATCATCTATGCCGGTAAATTCTGCCTGTTCACTTTTTTTATCAAACACCTGTACTTCTTTTACAGCATCAGCCCTTAAATTTTTTACTGCCATACCTGGGTCGTCGCCAAAAAATTCTTCACCATCTACCAAAACTTTTTCTACTTTTTCTCCCATTGCCTTTATCTCGCCATTTTTATCAACCTGTATACCGGGTAATTTTTTTAAGAGCTCTTCTACATTAGCATTGGCACTTACTTTAAAACTGTCGGCAGTGTAAATAGTAGTGTCTCCTTTTATTTTTATGGCACTGCCTGTTTTAATAATTACTTCCTGCAGTAATTTACTTTTGCTGGTAATGTTTACAGTGCCCAGTTGTGTATCGGCATTTTTTAATTCCACGTTATCTAAAAGATCGGCATAAAAAGGGTGGGTGGTCATCAATATATAATTGCCCGGCTGCACATTTTTTAAACTAAAACTGCCATCAGCAGCAGAGCGGGTGAATTTATACAGTATAGAATCTTTAACGGTTAATAAAGCTACTACTGCATTTTTTATGGCTTTGCGTTCTGTAGTATCCCTGATGTTACCGGTTACTGAAATGTTTTGACTGTATGATGATAACGAAAGGCAACAAATGCCAATGCAAAGGGCAGAAAGTTTAAACATAAGTAGGGGTTTGGTTGGTTTTAATGGCTGTAACTAAGCTATTAGTTAAAAGTAATTTAATTAATATTGAAATCCTTAGTAACAAATCTTAAATTTACGTTAAAGCAAAAATCGGTTTTACAAACTTTAATCAATTACTCTTTATACAAATGGCAACAACACAATCACCAGCGGCAAAAAAGAAAAACAAATTGCAAAAGCAATTGAAGTACGAAGAGCAATATTTTGTAGACAGTACCAAACCGGTTTGGAATTACTCTTTGTTTACGGATGAGGATATACGAAATTACCAGAACGGAACTTTATATAATGCTTACAACAAATTTGGAAGTCATAAATTAAATGTTTTAGAAACAGAAGGATTTTATTTTTCGGTATGGGCACCCAATGCAACTGCAGTAAGTGTGGTGGGAGATTTT